>JAJKIB010000104.1 GCA_021154745.1 Mycobacterium sp. | reverse complement strand
TTGTAGACGACGAACGTAAACGGGTAGCCCGGCAGGTTGAGCGGGTCGCCGGGCCCGTCGGACATGCCGCGGATGCCGAGGAACGGGATGCCGTGCGCATCGGCCACCTGTTGCGCCGCCGCGGTCTCCTGGTCAACCGCATCCACGGCCGGCGTGACGGGGTTCAGCAGGCCCGTCAGATTGCTGACGAGTCCGAAGGCAAGGAAGGGCACGACGGCCTGGAAGAAGTTGCCGGTGAACAGAAGTGAGAAGTCGGGTGCGGCGCACGGCTGGGCGCCGAAGATGTCGCCGACGAAGGGGATGGACGGCAGAGCGGGGAAGGCCGTGCCGTTGTTGTTGTCGTCGCTGGAGCCGTCGCCGCCGACGAACAGGTCCGGCTCGCGCTTGAGGTCGATCTGCGGACCGGCGAACAGGGCGCAGTAGCAGGTGGGATCTCCGATGCTGTCGCGGCTCAGCAGGTCGACGTCCAGCGTGTTGGCCGCGGCGAGCATGCCAGGATCGACGGCGTGCCATGTTTGGCCGTCGTCGGCAGTCCATCGCGCTGGCACCGCCACGTCGCCGATCTCGGTGCGACCGGAACCCCCGGCGACACCCGAGAACACCACTGCACCAATGGAAATACCGGACTCGCCGGTGAAGTGATCGAGCGCTATCTCAGTCGTCTGAGTGGCGTTGACCATGCCGATGCCCGTCATTGCGACGATGACCTTCTTGCCGCCGAGCGTTCCGAGGTAGAAGTGGTGCCCGTCGACGACCACGGAGGGATTCGGGTCGAGTGTGGTGCGGGCGAGAATGGCGTCGGTTTCGGCGGGGAAGGCGGACAGGATCAGCGTGTGCTCTTCAGTTGTTTGGCTCGTCTGCTGCGTATCTACGGGCGTTTCGTTCAACGACGGTGCGGAGAAAGCCCTTTCGAACTCACGCCGCGCGAAGGCCACCAATGACCAGATCGACGGCGCTTCGGCGGGCGCTCCCGGCACACTACTCGCGGCGAACGGGCTCAGGACCGCGTTGACGACTCCCGACACCAACGCAGTTGCTGCCCGAACAATGTTGGCCTGCAGCGGTTTCAGCGTTGGCTGGGTAGTCATCGTGACGGCGGGCGATGTCTCTGTCGATGCGATGCGCAGTGACGCGACACTGGCCGGCGTCTGATCAGTGACGGCACTGTCGGCGGCCTTTGGGGGCGTTGCGGCTGCGGGCGCCTCCCCATCGCGTTTCGCGTCCGATGCCGCGGGCACCGTCGGCGGCGGCTTCGGCTTCGTGGGCTTGGGCGCTGGCGTGTCGGAGCCCTTCTTTCGTGCGGGCTTGGTGGTCGCGGTCTCGTCGGTATCGGTTTTCGATGGTTCGACCGCCTCGGTCGGCGTCGGCGTCTCGACGTCGTCCTTCGGGAGTGTGGTGATCTTGCCGGGTGCGTCGGCCTTCGACTCGGTTCCGGTGGTGGTGTTGGAGGTGGTGGATCCGGCAGTGCCATCGGTTTCGTCGGCCCACGCGAGGCCGCTGTGCCACCCGGTCATGACGGCAGCGCCAACACCCAGGGCGACGGTGAAGCCGCCGACCCGAGCCAGGTATGCCTTGAAAGGCATGCGGCATGTATATCGCCTGGATTGGGCCGGCACGCCGGAAATGCGGAAGTCCCCAGTTTGGCGACGGCTGTCTCGCGGGGGAAACATGCCGATGAGCGGTGAAGACCGGTAACATAGGCACCTCGAACAGCAATACTCAGGAAGTTCACCTCTGACATGTGGTCCGTCCCGCTTGCTGTCCGAGGGGTTCAGGGGTCTGCTCTGCACAGCGCGGCGGCATGAACTCCCCGAACTCCGTCCAGATGGTGCAGAACGACATTGGGGCGTCGGTGCCCGCGGCGGGCGACATCGTCAGCGCCGCCGTGCTCAATCTCTGCTGACGCTTCGCCGTAGATAGTCACTGCTGCTGCCGGGCTCGTCGCTGCGATGAGTTATGCGGGCCGCGCGGTTCCACACATTATTCGTCGACGAGCCAGGAGGCATGCATGGCCCAGCTGCTCAAAGTTCAGAACTTCAACGTCTCGCGAGACGGTTTCGGCGCGGGTGAGAACCAGAGCTTCGAGCGTCCGTTCGGCCATGCCGACCCCAGCGAGATGTTTGCGTGGGCGGGCGCCACGGCGAGCTGGCCTAACCGCACCGACCCCGGTGGCAGCCGCGGACTCGATGACTACTTCACGCGGGACTTTGCCAACAACATTGGCGCCGAGATCATGGGTCGCAACAAGTTCAGCCCACAGCGCGGGCCGTGGCACGACCACGAATGGCAGGGCTGGTGGGGCAACGAGGCCCCGTTCCACACTCCGGTATTCGTAATGACGCACCACGTGCGCGTCGTTCACCTTGTCTGACACCACGTTTCACTTCGCCAACGAGGACCCGGCCACGGTCCTCGAGCGGGCCCGCGAGGCCGCGCAGGGAAAGGATGTCCGGCTCGGCGGCGGGGCGACCACCATCCGGCAGTTCCTCGACGCCGGCCTCGTCGACACGCTCCATATGGCGATATCGCCTGTGGCGATCGGCAGCGGCTCGCGCCTTTGGGCGTCGCCCGATGAACTTGACCACCGGTTCCACCATGAGGTCGTGCCCAGCCCGAGTGGCGTGACGCACCACCTGTTCTGGCGGCGATGACACAGCTGGGGAGTCACTGCTGAAATCAGTAGCCCATTCCGGCTCCTTGGCATAGGCAGTTCCGCGCCCCCGACTAGCCGGTCGTGGAACGGTCGATGCCTCTGCGAATTTCGCCCGCGACGTGTTCGACACGAGCGAGGTCGCGGTGCGCCGACGAGTGCAGCTGCCAGGGGACGCTGGTCACCATGACCGCGGGCTCAAAGAGCAACCGCCCCTTGAGCCGCAACGAGCTCTGGTTGTGCAGCAGATTCTCCCACCAGCGTCCGACGACGTATTCGGGGATGTACACGTTGACCACATCGCGCGGACCGCTCTGGCGCTGTTTCTTTATGTAATTCACGACGGGCCGGGTGATCTCACGGTAGGGCGACTCGATGACCTTGAGCGGGATGTCGACGTTGAGTTCCTCCCATTCTCGCACTAGGGCTCTGGTCTCGGCATCGTCGACATTCACCGTCAGCGCAGTCAGGGTGTCCGGTCGAGTTGCCTTGGCGAACAGAAGAGCGCGCTGAGTCGCCTTGTGCCAGCCCGAGATCAGTACGATCGCGTGGATCCTGCTCGGCAGCGTCGGCTCGTCTTCCTCCGCGGTGCGTAGCTCGGCGCGCACCGATGCATAGTGCCGGTGAATGCTCTGCATGATGACGCACAGCACCGGGATCGCAATGACCACCAGATAGGCGCCATGTGTGAATTTGGTGATCATGACCACCACCAAGACCACACCGGTGAAACAGGCGCCGAATGCGTTGATGGCTCGAGCACGGTGGATTCGGAGCCGCTCTGGTCCAGTATCGGCGCCGCGCAATGCCCGATTCCAGTGCGCCACCATGCCCGTCTGGCAGAGTGTGAATGACGTGAAGACACCGAGGATGTAGAGCTGGATCAACCGCGTCGTCGAGCCTTCGAATGCGTAGATCAACCCGCCGGCGATGGCCGCTAGCAGGATGATGCCATTCGAGTACGCCAGCCGATCACCGCGGGTGTGCAGCTGCCTGGGCAGGTAGCGGTCCTGGGCGAGGATCGAGGTGAGGAGCGGGAAGCCGTTGTAAGCGGTGTTCGCCGCCAGGATCAAAATCAACGCCGTGGCGGCCTGCATGTAGAAGAACATCACGCTGTTGTTGCCGAATACTGCGGCGGCGACCTGTGCGATTACCGTGCGTTGCGCATCAGTTTCGCAGTTGCCGGTGAATCCGATGAGATCGCAAGTGTTTTCGACGAACCGGACATGCGATATCAGTGCCAGCGCGGTAACCCCGGCAAACATCGTGATGGCCAAGACGCCCATCGATGTCATCGTCCGGGCGGCGTTGAGCGCCTTAGGTTTCCGGAACGCGGGCACCCCGTTGGAGATTGCTTCCACACCGGTGAGGGCGGTGCAGCCCGAGGAGAAGGCACGCAGCGCCAGAAGGGAAATTGCCAAGGTATTGAGGCCGACGTGTTCGGCGTTGATGCCGTAATTGGCCGTCTCGGCCTGTGGCGCGTCACCGAGCAGCGCGCGAAGCAGGCCGATGGCGATCATCGCCATCACCCCGGCGATGAAGGCATAGGTCGGGACCGCGAACGCCCGTCCGGACTCGCGCACGCCGCGCAGATTCATCGCGGTCAGCAACGCGACGAAGCCGATGTTGACCACCACCCGATAGGGGTTCAGGTCGGGAATTGCGGAGATGACGTTGTCCACGCCCGCGGCCACCGAGACGGCCACGGTCATCACATAGTCGACGAGAAGCGCTGCGGCCACCACCAGCCCGGCACGCGGCCCCAGGTTCGTCGACGCCACTTCGTAGGAGCCGCCGCCGCTGGGATAGGCCATCACCACCTGGCGATACGACAGCGTGACGACGGCGAGCAGGAGCACCACCGCTGCGGCGATCCACGGCGTCAAGTACAGATACGCCAACCCCCCGAGCGTCAGGATCAGCAGGATTTCCTGGGTCGCGTAGGCGACAGATGAGAGCGGGTCACTGGCGAAGATTGGCAGTGCAATCCGCTTTGGCAGCAGCGTGTGACCTAGCCGGTCGCTGCGGAACGGTCGGCCGACTACCAGTCTCTTGAGCACGGATGTCGGTGACGACACGGCCAGAGCCTAGTTTCGATTCCGCTGCAAGCGCTTGCCGCAAGCCGTATAGATTTCGTAAAAGTGCAGCTTGCCAGGGTATAGATACCGTAAGCCCTCTTTAGCGTAGCGGCGGCCGCTTTTATCGTGCGCCAATGCCCACCATCGACGAATGGGACTCGGTGGCGAACCTGCGTGAGCTGGTGAGTCATCCGCATGTCGTCGAGATCCTTGACACGCTTGCCCACGGGCCGATGGCCTTAGCCGACATGCGGCCACAGGTACACCCCGCGACGCGCACTGGTGGTGGCCTTGAGACTTATCGCCACTCGTGGACTTGTGACGAGAAACGACCATGGAAGCTGGGACTGCGACGCGCCCGCCGACGTCCTCTACCGCCACACCGACGTCGGTAGTCGCGTCGTTGGCACCCTGTCCCGCTATTCGACGTGGACGGCCATCATTCCTGGAATCGGTAGCCCATCCCGGCCTCGGTGAGCAGGTGGACAGGGCGCGACGGGTCGTCTTCGAGCTTGCGCCGCAATTGCGCCAAATACACCCGCAGATAATGGGTTTCCTTGGCGTAGGCGGGTCCCCAGACTTCCTTGAGCAGTTCCTCGCGGCCGACGAGTTTCCCGCGGTTGCGCACCAGCATCTCGAGCATGCCCCATTCGGTGGGCGTCAGGTGGACCTCCGTGCCGTTCTTGGTCACCTTCTTCGCGGCGAGGTCGACGGTGAACGACGAGGTTTCGATGACGGGCTCGTCGGTGTCAGACGCGGCGGTGCCTCGGCGTACCGCGGCTCGTAGCCGCGCCAGAAATTCGTCCATCCCAAAGGGTTTGGTGACATAGTCGTCGGCGCCGGCGTCGAGCGCCTCGACCTTGTCCGACGAGTCGGTGCGTGCCGACAGCACGATCACCGGCGCTGTAAGCCAGCCACGCAATCCGCCCAGCACCTCGATACCCGACATGTCGGGCAGCCCGAGATCCAGCACGATGACGTCGGGCCGGTGGTCGGCCGCCGATCTGAGAGCCTCACCACCGCTGGCCGCTGTGAATACCTCATAGCCACGCACCGACAGGTTGATCCGCAACGCGCGCAGGATCTGTGGTTCGTCGTCGATGACAAGCACCCTGGTCTTCTGCGGGGTCACGACGCGTCCTTCGGTGCGGCAAGGTCGATTTCGGCCGTGAGCCCGCCGCCCGGGGTATCAGTTGCCGAGATGGTGCCGCCCATCGCCTCGACGAATCCGCGCGCGACCGACAGACCCAGTCCAACGCCGATGCTCGTGTCATGGTCACCGAGTCGCTGGAACGGAGCGAACAACTGCTCCTCTGTTCCACGCGGGATGCCGGGGCCCTCGTCGATGACGGCGATCAGCACACGGTCACCGACCTGACCCGCCGTGACCCGGATCGGGCTGTCTGGCGCGTAGCGCAGCGCGTTGTCGATCAGGTTGGCCAGCACCCGTTCGAGCAGGCCGCTGTCCGCCATCACCACGGCGTCGTTCACGTCAACCTTGACGCGGTCCAGGCCCTGTCGGCGGAAACCGGTGACGCCCTTGCTGATTGCGAGTAGGGCCCGCTGCACGGTTTCCTCAAGATATACGCGTTGCAGCTCCGGCCGCACCACACCGGCCGCGAGCCTGGACGAGTCCAGGAGATTGCCGACGAGCGCGGTGAGCTGGTCGATGGACTCCTCGATCGTCGCGAGCAGCTCTGCCGTGTCTTCCGCCGAGAAGTCGATGTCGTCGCTGCGCAAGCTGGATACCGCGGCCTTGGCTGCGGCCAGCGGCGTGCGCAGGTCGTGGCTGACCGCCGACAATAGTGAGCGCCGCAGTTCGTCGGCCTGCGCGATGGCCTCGGCCTTACCGGCCTCTTCGGTCAACTCGCGTTGCTTGACCAGACCGGCGGCCTGTTTTGCGACCGCACCGAGCACTCGGCGGTCGCGGGCAGGCAGCTTGCGACCGGCCATCAACAACCAGAACTCGTCGTCGCCGACCTCGATCGCGGTGTCGGCGGTGTCGACGTCGACGCAGGGATCGGTGCCCACACACCCGACGATGCCCGTGCCTTCCCGCAGCAGGCTGACGGCGCGCTGTGAATAGGTTTCGCGTACCCGCTCCAGCAACGTGTCCAGGTCGGCGCCACGCAGCACCGACCCGGCGAACAACGCAAGCAGTTCGGCCTCCTGCGATGCCCGCCTGGCTTCGCGGGCGCGACTCGCGGCCCCGTCGACAAGCACAGCGACGGCAATGGCGACCAGCAGCAGCACCACGATGGTGACGGCACTATCGGGCTCAGCGATCGTAAAGGTGTGGCGGGGCTCAATCAGGAAGTAGTTCAGCAGGAGCCCGGATAGCAGGGCCGACAAAATGGCCGGTGCGATGCCGCCGAGCAGTGCCACTACGAGCACACCGATGAAGAACAGCGCGCTCTCTCCGCCGATCCCCAAGTAGGGGTCTAAGAGAAAGACAATCACCGCACAGATTGCGGACGGAACGACCAGGGCGGCAAGCCAGGACACCACATGCTGCTGCCTGGTGGAAAGGCGCGTCCATCGAGAACCCCGGCTGGCCTGCTCGTGGGTTACCATGTGCACGTCGATCTTCCCCGACTGCTGCACCACCGAGGCGCCGATGCCTTCATCGAAGATCCGTGCCCACCGTGACCGTCGCGAGGTGCCGAGTACCAGCTGGGTGGCGTTCATCTCGCGTGCGAAATCCAGTAGTGCGCTTGGCACGTCGTCGCCGACAACGGTGTGCAGAGTGGCGCCGAGGCTGATGGCCAGCTCCCGCACCTTGCCCATCTGTGGTGCGGAGACACCGGCCAGCCCGTCACCGCGAATGACATGGACGACCATCAGTTCGGCGCTGGACTTCGATGCGATCCGAGATGCCCTGCGCACCAATGTTTCCGATTCGGGCCCGCCCGTGACAGCGACGGCCACGCGTTCGCGTGCCTCCCAGGTGTCGGTGATCTTGTTCTCTTCGCGGTACTTCTCCAGGGCCGCGTCGACCTGATCGGCCAGCCATAGCAGAGCCAATTCTCGCAGCGCCGTGAGGTTTCCGCGGCGGAAGTAGTTCGACAGCGCCGCGTCAATGCGTTCCGGTGTGTAGACGTTGCCATGTGCGAGTCTGCGCCGCAGCGCTTCTGGCGTGATATCGACCAGCTCGATCTGGTCGGCGGCGCGCACAACGTCGTCGGGCACCTTCTCCTGTTGTTCGATGCCGGTGATCTGGGTGACGACGTCGTTGAGGCTCTCCAGGTGCTGCACGTTGACGGTCGAGATGACGGTGATGCCTGCGTCGAGCAGTTCCTCGACGTCCTGCCAGCGTTTGGCGTTCTTGCTGCCGGGTGTGTTGGTGTGCGCGAGTTCGTCGACAAGCACGACCTGCGGCTGACGTCGCCGCACCGCCTCGACGTCGAGCTCACCGAACTGCTTGCCGCGGTACTCGACGAACTTTGGCGGAACGATCTCGATGCCCTTGAGCAGCTCCGCGACCTTCTTGCGGCCGTGCGTCTCGACGACAGCGGCGACGACGTCGGTGCCGCGTTCCAGCCGGCGGTGGGCTTCGCCGAGCATCGCGAATGTTTTGCCGACGCCGGGAGCCGCACCGAGGTAGATGCGCAGCTCGCCGCGCTTCTTCTTATAGTCGGGCCGGTCGGTGCTCACATCAACATCATCCACCGGTCACGTCAGCTCTTTGCCGGATACTTCTGGTCCAATTCGAGATTGAGCAGCAGGACGTTGACGCGAGGTTC
>JAJKIB010000103.1 GCA_021154745.1 Mycobacterium sp. | reverse complement strand
TTCTTGGTGGCACCCGCACCCTCCTCGAGCGCCAGATACCGGCCGCCGATCAGGTCGTCGTACCGGATGACGGCCCTGCTGCCCTCGGTCAGCACCACCGAATCATCAGCGGTGAATTCGACCAGCGCCGTCGTATCGGGTTGGATGGCAACCTTTTTCACCTGGCCGACCTCGACACCTGCGATGCGGACGAAGTCGTTGTTCTCCAGGCCGGTCACATTGGTGAATGCGGCCTTGTAGGAGTGGCTCTTTTCCCCGAAGCGCATCTGCCCGAACACCGCGTACAGCGCGAACACGCCGAGCAGGCACACAGCCAGAAAGACAGCAAGGCGGACTGCAACGCCTCGCAGATTCTCTTTCATGGCTGGTTACCTTTCGTGGTTGAACTGCCTGAAGCGATCAGGGCGATGGGGCGGCCTCCAGCGGTAGGGGAACGGGCGGTAGCGGTGTCGGCTGCATCTGCGCCGGCGAATGGACGATGAACGGCTCCGACCCGGGTGTCGGCCCCGGATCCCGCGGCGCCATCGGCGGGGGCGCCGTCGGCAGCCCCGGCCACAGCGGAGTGCCGTCCGGCGCGTACATGTCCGCACCGTAGGCCGGGGCCCCCGGGTATGGGATCGGCCCTATTGCGGGCCCACCGAAGAGATTGCGGATGCTGGGCGGTTCGGGCACCGCGCGGGTGACCGGGAGATAGTTGGCCCAGGCCGGGAAGCCGATGCCGGGGTTTGGCCGCCAATCGATCCCAGTGCCGAAACCGGTGTTCGTGACGAGATTGCGCACCGGCCAGTTCTTTGCGACATCGGGCAGCGAGCCGCACCCCGGTTTGCCGCCCGGTCCGCCCTTGGCGCCGATGACCGGCAGGTTGTCCGGATAGTGGTAGGGGTCGTCCCCGAGCGCCAGGCCGACGTCGAGCACGAGTGTTCGGCCGTTGCCGCCGGGCGCTTCGTAGCCGCCCGTGTCCAGCAAGGTCTTCGCGCCCACGAGTAGACAGGTGTATTCCGGGTTGTACTTGTACAACAGGTTGGTCGTGGGTTCCAGCACATTGATGGCCTTGATCAGGTTGGCCTGATTCGGGGCGAGCAAGCTGATCCCGCTGTTCGAGAGTCCAATCGTGGCCAGCAGCAAGGCATCCAGCTGCTTGGTGTGACTCGTGATCGTCGCGCTCGTCGTGCTGGCGGCGTTCAGGACCGTCAGAATGTCTTGCGCTGCACCGCTGTATGCGTCGTTGAAGCCCTTGAGCGCCTGCCAGTCGGCACGGATCGTCTCACTGCGCGGGTTGAGCTCGAGCAGGACCTGGTTGGCGTCTGTGGTGGCCTGCCCGATCCTCTCCCCTTGACCGCGAACGCCTTCGGCGAGCGCAGAAAGGGTGCTGTTGAGCTTGGCCGTGTCGATCTGGTTCAGCACGGCGACCACGTTCTGGAACACCGTGTTGACCTCGGTGCTGACGTTGCGCGACTTCAACACCTGACCCGCCGCGAGCCGCTGGGAGCTGGGATCGTCGGGATACACCAGGTCGACGAACTTCGCACCGAACACCGTGGTGGCCCGGATCTGCGCTTCGACGTTGGCCGGGATGTAATTGATCTGGTCCTTGTCAATCTCGAGCTTCAGGACGACCGGCTCTTTGCCGCCGGTGATCGCGGCGACCCGGCCGACCTGCATTCCGCGCAGCTTCACCTTGGCGTTGGTCTCCATCACCAAGCCCGCCCGATCGGAAGTCAACGTGACCGGAACCTCGGATCGCAAAGTTCCGGCGAAGAGCGCGTACGTCAACCAGATCAAGATGGCGAAGATCACCACCAGGATGAGCGTGTGCCACCCCGGGTGTAGGCCGCTGTCGTCGTGGTCCATGTGTCACCCGGCCAGGTTGAAGTTTCCGGACTGGCCGTACACGGCCAGCGACATCATCACGAGAACGAATGCGGCCAGAATGAGCGACGTACGCACCGCACGCCCGACTGCCTCACCGACGCCGGCGGGTCCGCCCCGCGCGGTGTAGCCGTAATAGGTGTGCACAAGCATGATCACCACCGCCAGCACGACGCATTGGATGAAGGACCACATCAGGTCGGTGGGGTTCAAGAACGTTCGGAAGTAGTGGTCGTACACGCCGGTTGACTGACCGTAGATGAAGGTGGTGCCGAACTTCGCCGCCCAGAACGCCGCAATCACGCCTACGCAATAGAGCGGAATGACGACCAGCAGGCCGGCCACTACCCGCGTGGAAGCCAGGTAGGCGACGGAGCGGATGCCCATCACCTCCAGCGCGTCGATTTCCTCGTTGATGCGCATAGCGCCGAGTTGGGCAGTGGCACCGGCGCCGATGGTCGCGGACAGCGCGACTGCGGTGGTCGCGGGTGCGATCAGGCGAACGTTGAAGAATGCCGACGCGAATCCTGTCAGGGCTTCGACGCCGATTTCCGAGAAGTCGGTGTAGCCCTGAACCGCCACCAGTGCGCCCGTGGTCACTGTCAGGAAACCGACGATCGCGACAGTTCCGCCGATGATGATGAGCGCACCTGCGCCGAGGCCCATCTGGGCGATGAGCCGGATCAACTCGATCCGGTAGTAAGTGAAGGCGTAGTGGATCGAGCGCAGCGTGTTGCCGTAGAACTTCGTCTGCATCCCGATGCGGTTCCAGGGGCCGGCCACGGCGCGGAACCGGCTTTTCAGCCACGGGAACTGAGAATGGGGCCTGGATATCGTCACATGGTCACCTTCACGGCGACGGCGGTCGCGACGACATTGATCGCGAACAACGCCATGAACGTGAACACCACGGTTTCGTTGACCGCGTTTCCGACGCCTGCCGGACCGCCACCCACGGAAATGCCCTTGTAGCAGGCAATCATTCCGGCCGATAGCCCAAACAGCGCCGCCTTCAACAGGGCGATCGTGACGTCTGCGGCACCGATGATCAGCGTCAAGCCCGCGGCGAAGGCACCGGGTGAGACATGCTGGATATATACGCAGAACAGATAGGCGCCGGCAAGCCCGACGAGAATCACGGTCGCCGATAGTGCCAGCGACACCAACGTCGCGGCCAATACGCGTGGAACCACAAGCGCCTGAATGGGATTGACGCCCATCACCCGCAGCGCGTCGAGTTCCTCACGTATTGTTCGCGCGCCGAGGTCGGCGCACATCGCGGTCGCCCCTGCACCGGCCACCACCAACACGGTCACGATCGGACCGATCTGTCGCACGGTACCCAGCGCCGCGCCGGTGCCGGAGAAGTCCGCAGCGCCGAATTCGGTCAGCAGTATGTTGAACGTGAACGTCAGCAACACCGTGTAAGGAATCGTGAGCATCAATGTCGGCACGATCGAGACGCGCGCGACAAACCAAGACTGCGAGATGAATTCGCGCCACGCGAACGGTGGCTTGACCATTGCGACGAAGGTGTCGAGGGCCATTGCATAGAAGCCGCCGACACCGCGTACCGGCTTGGCGATGACGTTGGAAGCGACCATTACCGGGTCCTCCTTCGCGTTCTCCTCACCGCCATAGGCGCCGATCCCTCCGACGAACAAGCCCGTGCTCGCAAGTTGTGAGTGTTGCACGAGAGGACGCCGCAGAACCGTACAACACCGATTTCTGACCCGGCAACACGAGCGCCACCGTGGTGGCGCGCACCGCTTTGCTGCCCGATCGTCGATCCCATCACCGTGAGTGCACGCCAAAAACCGGCCACTTCAGCAAACAGTCGGCGGGTGCCTTAACTTGATTCCATGACGGCTTCGACCAGGCGCTGGGCGAAGACCGATGCCGGTCGACAGCGCATCATCGACGCCGCGACCGAGGTCTTCGCCGCGCGCGGATTCGCCGCAGACGCGCGTCCTCATCGACGGGATGGCCGAGGCGTCGGGAATGGTGATCAAGTGCGAGGACCCCTCCGAGGTGAGGCCAATCACCGACGCGACTATCGAGTGGAACGACCGTCTTACGAGCTGAGGCTGCGCTGTGGCGACACGGTCGCCCGTCAATCCGCCCCGTCGACCGGCAATCCGAGCAATGTTGTTTCCACCTGTCGCCACCGAGTGGCCAGCTCGCCCGCATCGCAGTCCAGCGCATGCTCGAGCAGCGGCCCCAGCAAGACGGGTGCCACGTCGACGAGTACGACCATCGCCGCGGTGACGTCGGGATCCGCGGACTCGGCGTCACCCAGTCGCGGACCCGGAAAAGCGGTGGCAAACCGACCCCGCGATTGAGGCGGTGCGCGCGCCATGTCATCGTCAAGCCAGAACAGGAACAAACCGCTGCGGACGGAGATCCATGACTTCGGATCAGTTGACCGGCGCGCAGGTGCCGCTGGTGTCCTATCTCGAACTGGATCCGCCGCACCTCGTGGCGAACGAATGCACCCGATGTGGCGCGCGGTACTTCGACCGTCGCAATGCGTGCGCGTCCTGTGGCGGTGAGGCATTCAGCCCCGTTGACATCGACACAGAAGGAAAGGTACGGACGTTCAGCATCGTGGCGTTCAGCATTCCGGGAGTCGAAGTGCCGTTCGTGGCCGCGATCGTCGACTGTGGCGGCACCAGCGTCCGCGGGGTGCTCACAGGCGTCACACCCGACCCCGAGCACGTCAACGTCGGCATGAAGGTCAAGTTGGTCACCGTGTCACAGGGCGTCGACGACGACGGCGTCGAAGCCATCGGGTACGCATTCGCCCCCGTTACCAGCGAGGAGATCTGATGAGCGACGCAGTCTGCATCCTTGGCATCCACATGACCAAGTTCGGCAAGCACCCCGACCTCGACGAGATCGACCTGGCGTCGGAGGCGGCACGGGGCGCGCTGTCCGATGCCGGCGTGAGCATCAAGGACATGGGGATCTTGGCCGCGGGCAACCTGATGCAGGCGAGCGCGGGCATCGGCCAGCAGCTGCAGAAACAGATCGGACAGACCGGGATTCCGGTGTTCAACGTCGCCAACGCCTGCGCGACGGGCGCCACTGCGATCCGAGTGGTCCACATGGCGCTGAAGGCGGGCGAAGCCGATTACGGTCTTGCGGTTGGCGTCGAAAAGCTCTCCGGGGCAGGCCTTCTCGGCGCGCCCAAGGCGAAGAAGGAGAACCGGTGGACCGCCGACGGACGCCTTGGCGCCGTCGCGCTGCTCGAGGGCCGTACCGGCACCGACCTGATGCCCGGCGTCTTCGCGCAGATCGGCATGGAATACGCGCACCGCTACGGTGGCGCCGATCTGGAGCTGTTCGCCAAGATCGCCGAGAAGAACCACGCCCACTCGACGCTGAATCCGCTTGCGGCGTACCAGAAGCGGTTCACACTCGAGCAGATCATGAACGACGTGATGATCTCCTACCCCAACACCCGATCGATGTGTTCGGCCAACTGCGACGGCGCCGCGGCAGCGGTGCTGGTGACCGAGAGCAAGCTGCGGACGCTGTCCCTGGAACAGCAGCGACGAGCGGTGAAGATCAGCGCCTCCGTGCTGACCAGCGACCCGTGGCAGGAGGCGTGCCAGGTTCTGCCGGACGTGAACACGCTGACCCGCCAAGCCGCAGCGACCGCGTACGAGCAGGCAGGCATCGGCCCTGACGACCTGAGCCTGGTCGAACTCCACGACTGTTTTGCCACCGCCGAACTCGTCCACTACGACAATCTCGGCCTCTGCGAACCGGGTGGCGCCCTCGATTTCGTTCGCTCCGGAAAGGGCTGGCGTGACAGCGACATGCCGGTCAACGTGAGCGG
>JAJKIB010000102.1 GCA_021154745.1 Mycobacterium sp. | reverse complement strand
TTTGACCTCCTTGTTGTTGGTTCCGGATTCTTCGGTCTGACGATCGCCGAGCGCGTGGCGACGCAGCTGGACAAACGTGTGCTCGTAGTCGACCGGCGCCCGCACATCGGCGGAAACGCGTACTCCGAGCCCGAGCCGCAGACCGGCATCGAGGTTCACAAGTACGGCGCGCACCTCTTCCACACCTCCAATCAGCGGGTGTGGGACTACGTGCGCCAGTTCACCGACTTCACCGGCTACCAGCACCGCGTCTTCGCCCTGCACAACGGGCAGGCGTACCCACTCCCGATGGGTCTCGGCCTTGTGTCGCTGTTCTTCGGCAAGTACTTCACGCCCGACGAGGCCCGCCAGCTGATCAGGGAGCAGGCGAATGAAATCGAGACCGCCGACGCACAGAATCTCGAAGAGAAGGCGATCTCGCTGATCGGCCGCCCGCTGTATGAGGCGTTCATCAAGGACTACACCGCTAAGCAGTGGCAGACCGATCCCAAGGAACTGCCCGCCGCCAACATCGCCCGGCTGCCGGTGCGCTACACCTTCGACAACCGCTACTTCAACGACACCTACGAGGGCCTGCCGGTCGACGGGTACACCGCATGGTTGAAGAACATGGCGGCCGACGACCGCATCGAGGTGCGGCTGGACACCGACTGGTTCGACGTCCGCGATCGGCTGCGCGCCGAAAGCCCCGACGCTCCGGTTCTCTACACCGGACCGCTGGACCGCTACTTCGACTACGCGGAGGGCCGGCTGGGCTGGCGCACACTGGATTTCGAGGTTGAGGTGTTGAGCGATTGCGGTGACTTTCAAGGCACACCCGTCATGAACTACAGCGACCTCGACGTGCCCTACACCCGCATCCACGAGTTCCGGCACTTCCATCCCGAGCGGGCCTACCCCACCGACAAGACGGTGATCATGCGGGAGTTCTCCCGGTTCGCCGACGACGACGATGAGCCGTACTATCCGATCAACACCGAGACCGACCGCGCATTGCTGGCGGCGTACCGTGCCCGTGCAAAGGCCGAGACGGCATCATCGAAGGTGTTGTTCGGCGGCCGGTTGGGCAGCTACCAGTACCTCGACATGCACATGGCCATTGCCAGCGCACTGAATATGTACGACAACACACTCGCACCGCACCTGCGTGATGGCGCGCCATTGACCGAAACGGGCACAGAAAGCAGCAGTGCATGAGTGACATCCCCGCCGGCGCACTCGACGCCGGCGAATCCAAGGCGGTCAGTCTTCTCGCTCGCGTCATCTTGCCGCGGCCGGGCGAACCGCTCGACGTCCGCAAGCTCTATATAGAGGAATCGGAAACCAATGCAAGGCGCGCCCACCCACCGACCCGCACCACGCTCGAAATCGGTGCAGAGTCAGAGGTTTCGTTCGCGACGTATTTCAACGCCTTCCCCGCCAGCTACTGGCGGCGCTGGTCGACGCTCGAATCGGTGGTGTTGCGTGTCGAGCTGACGGGCAGCGCCCGCGTCGACGTCTACCGGTCCAAGGCCACCGGCGCACGGATAACCGTTGGCGGCGCCGCTGTTTCGAGTGGGAATGATGGACCGGCCACTGGGCCTGATGGCGGCACTGCGGCCGCTGTCGAATTCGAGGTCGGCCTCGATCCGTTCGAGGACGGCGGCTGGATCTGGTTCGACATCACCACCAATTCCAAGGTCACCCTGCACAGCGCAGGTTGGTATGCGCCGGTGCCCGCACCGGGCCGCGCCAAGGTCGCCGTCGGTATTCCGACGTTCAACCGGCCCTCAGATTGCGTTAATGCGCTGGCCGCGCTGACGTCGGATCCATTGGTGGACGAGGTGATTGGTGCGGTAATCGTGTCCGATCAGGGTACCAATAAGGCGATTGACCATTCCGGCTTCGCGGCAGCGGCTGCGCCGTTGGGCAACCGGCTGTCGCTCCACAACCAGCCCAACCTCGGCGGTTCCGGCGGCTACAGCCGGGTGATGTACGAGGCGCTGAAGAACACCGACTGCGAGCAGATCCTGTTCATGGACGACGACATCCGCATCGAGCCCGATTCGGTACTGCGGGCGCTGGCGATGAACCGGTTCGCCAAGACGCCGACACTTGTTGGCGGTCAGATGCTCAACCTGCAGGAGCCGTCACATCTGCACGTGATGGGTGAAATGGTCGATGCAGAGAACTTCATGTGGACCAACGCGGTCAACACCGAATACGACCACAACTTCGCCAAATACAAGCTCAACGACGAAGACGAGTACCGCAGCAGGCTTTTGCACCGCCGTATCGACGTCGACTACAACGGCTGGTGGATGTGCATGATTCCGCGGCAGGTCGCCGAGGAACTCGGCCAGCCGCTGCCACTGTTCATCAAGTGGGACGACGCCGACTACGGGCTGCGCGCGGGTGAGCACGGCTATCCCACCGTCACGCTTCCCGGCGCAGCGATCTGGCATATGGCGTGGAGCGACAAGGACGATGCCATCGACTGGCAGGCATACTTTCACCTGCGCAACCGGTTGGTGGTCGCGGCGATGCACTGGGACGGCAATGTCAGTGGCCTGATAGCGAGCCACATGAAGGCCACCCTCAAACACCTGCTCTGCCTTGAGTATTCGACCGTCGCGATCCAGAACAAAGCGATGGACGACTTCCTGGCCGGGCCAGAGCACATCTTCTCGATCCTCGAGTCTGCGCTGCCAGAGGTGCGCAAAATGCGCCAGGAGTACCCCGACGCAGTGGTGCTGCCCGGCGCGACCGCACTGCCGTCGCCGTCAGACAAGCGCTGGCGCAAGAAGGTGACGATCCCCACCAACCCCGTGTCGATTGCGTTCCGGCTGACACGCGGTGTCCTGCACCAACTCAAGGCGCACGACCCCGAGCACCACCGGCGCCCGCAGATCAACGTCGCGACTCAGGACGCGAGATGGTTCTCGCTGTGCAAGGTCGACGGCGTCACGGTCACCACTGCCGACGGGCGCGGTGTCGTGTACCGCCAGCGCGATCGCGCGAAAATGTTTGCGCTGCTGCGCGAATCGGTGCGGCGCCAATTGCTCCTGGCCCGCAAGTTCAACAAGATGCGCAAGATCTACCGCGAATCACTGCCGGTGTTGTCCAGCAAGCAGAAGTGGGAGACGGTCCTGATCCCGGCGGGGCAGGAGCGCAGGGCCCACGCGCGAAGCGCAGGGGACGACCCGGGCGGCAGTACCGAGGCCTCGCCGCATGGCTGAGACCTCCCCTGCGCTTCGCGCGTGGACCCAGCGCGGCGAGGAAGCCGCGTTGGTGGCCGTGCAGTCGGCGCTGGCCGATCGCCCCGGCGTGCTGGCCGGCGCGCGGGCACTCTCGCATTTCGGCGAACACAGCATCGGCTGGGTATGCCTCGCCGCATTTGGCGCGCTGCTACAGCAGCGTCGCCGCCGGGCCTGGTTGGCCGCCGGCGCAGGCGCCTTCATCGCGCATGCCATCGCCGTGCTGATCAAGCGGGTGGTCAAGCGTGAACGCCCGCATCACCCAGCGGTCGTAGTAAACGTCGGCACTCCGAGCCGGTTGAGTTTTCCGTCTGCACATGCGACGTCGACCACCGCGGCGTCGATACTGCTGGCACGCACCACCGGCTTGCCGTTGCCGTTGCTACTGGTGCCGCCGATGGCGTTGTCCCGCTTGGTGCTCGGCGTGCACTACCCGACCGATGTGCTCACCGGCATCGCTGTCGGGGCGGTCGTCGCGACGACGGTAGGTGCCGTCGCTGATCGGGTTGGAGGAGATGGATGAGCATCTCGAGTGAAAGCAGTGCAGAGAGCGCCCAGAAGATGAGTGAAGAACCGGGGCCGGTCAAGGGGCCGCCCCGCAACGTCATCACGGGCCTCGTCAAGGCGATCCGACCCCGTCAGTGGGTGAAGAACCTGCTCGTGGTGATCGCGCCGGTGGCCGCGTTCGGCAGCGACGTCAAGTTCGATGTGGCAGACGTCGCTATCAAGGCCCTTATCGCGTTCATCGCGTTCAGCCTGGCGGCCTCTTGCGTGTACCTCGTCAACGACGCCCGCGACGTCGAGGCCGACCGTCAGCACCCGACCAAACGCTTCCGCCCGATCGCTGCCGGCGTCGTGCCCGAGTGGCTGGCCTACTGCGTCGCGGTCGTGCTCGGCATCGCGGCGCTGGCGGTCGCGTTCCTGGCCACGCCGAACCTGGCAGTGGTGATCGCCATCTACATCGCCATGCAGCTGGCCTACTGCTTCGGATTGAAACACCAACCGGTACTGGACATCTGCATCGTCGCGTCGGCGTACCTGATCCGGGCCATCGCAGGTGGCGCCGCGGCGAGTATCCCACTGTCCCAATGGTTCCTGCTCGGGATGACGTTCGCCTCGTTGTTCATGGTGGGTGGCAAACGCTACGCAGAACTGCAGCTCGCGGAGCGGACCGGTGCCAAGATCCGCAAGTCGCTGGAGAGCTACACGGCAAGTTATCTCCGTTTCGTGTGGACGCTGTCGGCGACCGCGACAGTGCTCTGCTACGGGCTGTGGGCCTTCGAGCGGGATGGCAACTACGCGTCCTGGTACGCGGTGACGATCATCCCGTTCACGATCGCCATCCTGCGGTATGCCGTCGACGTCGACGGCGGGCTGGCCGGCGAACCGGAGGAGATCGCATTGAAGGACCGAGTACTGCAGCTGCTTGCCGTGGCGTGGATCGGAACCATTGGTGCGGCCCTCTTCCTCAGCTGACCGGGTTAGGACGACGGTCGCAGGCCGTCTGGCCCGGTGGCCGGCATTCCCCTACGAGGTGACCGCCCGGCTCAGCCTCTGGGCCGGCGTCGTTGTGGTCGGGGTGCTGTTTGGCTGGGGTGCCTGGGAGCGACGCTGGATTGCCGACGACGGGTTGATCGTCCTGCGTACGGTGCGAAACCTGTTGGCAGGCAACGGCCCGGTGTTCAACGAGGGCGAGCGGGTCGAGGCCAACACGTCGACCATCTGGACCTATCTGATCTATCTTGGCGGCTGGATCGGCGGCCCGGCCCGACTGGAATACGTGGCGCTCGTGTTGGCCTTGGTGCTCAGCGTGGCCGGGGTGGCCATGGCAATGCTGGGCGCCGGCCGGCTCTACGCGCCCGGCCTTCGGGGCCGGCGGGCGTTGCTGCTGCCCGCAGGAGCACTGGTCTACATCGCGGTTCCGCCGGCGCGCGACTTCGCCACCTCCGGCCTCGAAAACTGTTTGGTACTGGCATATTTGGGCTTGCTGTGGTGGATGATGGTCTGCTGGTCGCAGGCCTTGCGCGCCTATCCCGGCCCACCGCATCCGCCGCCACCGCGCAGGGGCGCACCGCCGACCCTACGCAGAGCACCCTTCTCGGCCACACCCGTGCCGCCGTCCACCACCAATGTCGTCAGCGGATTCTTCGATGCGGCACTGGCTTTCGTCGCCGGTTTGAGTGTGCTGGTCCGCCCCGAGCTGGCACTCGTCGGCGGGCTCGCGCTGATCATGATGCTCGTCGCCGCCCGTGGCTGGCGGCGGCGCGTCCTGATCATCGTCGCGGGCGGCCTGGTGCCGGTGGGTTACGAGATCTTCCGGATGGGCTACTACGGCCTGCTGTATCCCGGCACCGCGCTCGCCAAGGATGCGTCGGGATCCAAATGGGCCCAAGGCTTTGTGTATCTCGCCAACTTCAATCATCCCTATCTGCTCTGGGCGCCGGCAATCCTGCTTGTCGGTCTTGGCCTGGTCGCGCTCGTCACGCGTGGACGGCCGTGGTGGATCCGCCGCGCCACGCCGCCCGGCTACGGCTGGATGGCGCGCAGAGTGCAAAGCCCTTCCGCCGTAGTGGTTTTCATGATCGTCAGCGGACTGCTTCAGGCCATGTACTGGATCCGCCAGGGCGGTGACTTCATGCACGGCCGGGTGCTGCTCACGCCGTTGTTCTGCCTGCTGGCACCTGTGGCGGTGATTCCGATGGCGTTGCCCGACGGAGCCCGAATGCCGCGCGGCGCAGGCTACTTGTTCGCCGGTGCAACGGGTGTGCTGTGGCTGGCAGTGGCGGTTTGGTCGCTGTGGGCGGCCAATTCGCCCGGTATGGGTTCCGACGCCACCCGCGTCACCTACACCGGCATCGTCGACGAACGTCGGTTCTACTCGCAGGCCACGGGCAACGCGCATCCGTTGACCGCGGCCGACTATCTGGACTATCCACGCATGCGCGCAGTGCTCGTCGCGCTGAACAACACCCCCGACGGCGCGCTGTTACTGCCGTCGGGCAACTACGACCAGTGGGACGTGGTGCCCGCCGTCCCGCCGCCGCCCGACATGCCCCCCGAGCTGAGGAAGGACTACAAGGGCCCGCACACAGTGTTTTTCACCAATCTCGGCATGCTGGGCATGAACGTCGGGCTCGACGTGCGCGTGGTCGATCAGATCGGACTGGCAAACCCGTTGGCGGCGCACACATCTCGGCTCGTGGACGGCCGCATCGGACATGACAAGAACCTGTTCCCGGATTGGGCGGTTGCCGATGGCCCGTTCCTCGAGACCCCGCCATTCATTCCGGCCTATCTGGATCAGGACTGGATCGTGCAGGCCAAGGCCGCACTGAAATGCCCGGCGACTGACGCCATGCTGAATGCGGTTCGCGGCCCGATGGGTTTGCGACGGTTCGGGTCAAACCTGCTGCATGCCGCCGAACTCAGCAGCTACCGAATCAATCGGGTGCCGCTGTATGAACTGGTCCGGTGCGGACTCGAGGTGCCCGAACCGAAGGGCGGCCGTTACACTGGCATGCCGGCAACGGGGCCGTAGCCGTCAGGCGATTTGTTAGCTGGCCGGGTTTTCTGGGAGTTTGGTAACGCCGCAGCCATCTTGGCGCGATAGCCATTTCGAGGCCGCCGTTCATACGGCGCGGACATGTGAACGGACGGTACGAGCAGCAGATGCGTCGGACATCGGTGGTCAACACTGTGCAAAATCGGCTTCGTCGCCTGCT
>JAJKIB010000101.1 GCA_021154745.1 Mycobacterium sp. | reverse complement strand
CGGCGGCGGAGGTTGCGGCGGAGGAGGCAGCTGACCCTATCGGCCTGCTTGTTTTTCGACGAAGTCGACGATGGCGGCCGCCACCTCGCGATGCACCGTCTCGTTGAGAATGTCGTGATGCGCACCGGGAAATTCGTTGAGTTGCAACGGGTCTAATTGCTCGGCGTATGCCCGAACCGCATCGACCGGCGCGATCGGATCGCTGACACCATGCACGGCCAGTGTCGGCACGGACAGCTTCGGCAGATCGGAGCCGAACCGGTCCCACGCCTTGTCGAGTTCTCGTGCCAACGGCAGACCATCGGCATCGACGAACGCCAGTGGGTCGTTCTCCAGTGAGTCGAGATAGAACGGATCACCGGAGAGCCAGCTGGGATCCAGATCGAATGAGCTGTCGGCATCAAGCATTTCGGGGATCGGCACCAGTGGGGCACCCGAGATTACGCCTGCGCGGTAGCGCTGGGGTTGATCCAGCAGCCGGAAGAGTGTGACGACCGAGCCGAACGAATGCCCCTGGGCGATCAACGGCAGCCCCGGCCCTTCGCCTTCGGCGAGTTCGGTCAAGGTGTCGGCCAGATCCGAGCTGTCCTCGAGAGTGCCGAAGTCACCGCGCGGCCCCGGAGTCAGCCCGTGGCCGAACTGGTCGACGGCCCACAGGTCGATTCCGGCGGCGTTCAGCGCGAAGCCGTACCGGTGGTAGACGCCGGTGTGTTCGCCGAAGCCGTGCAGGAAGATGATGGCGGCGCGCGGCTCGGCGGCCGCCCAGTGCCGGTAGTACGCGCGGCCCTTGGGGTGGTCGATGAACGGCATACCCATGACTGCAGCAATATGCGCGGCGAACCGCAAGCGTTCAGATCAAGGAATCATCCGCAAATTCGGGGCTGCCTTTTTCATCGTCCGGGCGGATCGTAGAACCAGGACGAGAGGAAGGAGATGAAATGCATGAATCACGGAAGGGCGGTGTGCACCTGGCCATTGTCGTAGTCGGCGCTGTGTTCGGTGTCGCGCTGCTAAGCGCTGGGGCGGCGAGTGCCGCCGATCCGGTTCAGCTGAAGAGCCGATTGGGTAATTGGTGTCTCGACGGTCCGAACGGAAACAGCACTGCAACCATGGTCAACCCCTGTAGTGGCTCGAAGCCCCAGCTTTGGACTTTCAACTCTGCCGGACACATCGAGAGCGTGGCCTTCCCCGGAAATTGCGTGAGCATCAACGACCCAGCGGATAACACCCCCGTGATGCTCTCGCCGTGTCAGACAAATGCGGATAACCAGCATTGGAGTCTCCAGCCCAACGGCCAAATAACGAGCGCCCTTGGTCCCTGCCTCAATATTTTCGGCGGCGTGGCCGAGCCTGGGACTCCGGTTATCGCCTACCACTGCATCGCCGATGTCGCAGATGAGGAGTGGGACAGCGTTTGAGTCGGCGGCAGACACTATCTTCGAACTTATGTTCGAATCATATGAATTGCCGCCTCCGGAGGCGGTCGCCGACCTCGATGACCTTGGCTTGCTCGACACAATGGAGTTGGCAACCGCGCTGGAGACGGTGGCCATCGACGTCCAAGTCGCCGTCATGCGGGAACTGTGCAGGCGCCAAGTACGCGCGGCCGCGATGACGCGCCCTACGCCGCCACGTCCTTGCCCGCTTACGTCTTCATCGAGCCGTCGTCGACGGCGTAAGTCGCGAAAGCGGCGTCGCCGTCACTAACGGGCGCCGAGCAGCACGTCGCGCTGTTCCTGCATGCGATCCCGAATCGCGTCCACAACGGCCGCCACCTCGGGTCGACGAAGCGTTTCGGCGCGGGTGACGAGCCAGTAGGTTAACTGGATCGCCACTGCGTCGGATAGCACGCGGATCAGATCGTCGTGGCGGTCGGCCATGAAACAGGGCAGCAGGCCGATGCCTGCAGATGCGCGCGTCGCTTCAACGTGGACGAAAACGTTGGTGGAGGTGACTGATTCGCGCATCGCAGGCGCGAAGCTCGTCGCGATGTCGAGGTCATCCACCTGCAACATCGAGTCGATGAAGTAGACGAGGGGATAGCGGGCGAGGTCGGCGATGCTCGTCGGCGTGCCATGCTCGGTGAGGTAGCTGCGTGCTCCGTAGAGACCAAGGCAATAGTCGCCAAGCCGAATCGCCTTGGCACGGTGGACTTTTGGTTCACCGACGACCACCTCGACGTCGAGCCCGGACCGCTGCTGGGTGGCCCGCCGGGTGGCGGCGACGATCTCGACCGCCACCTGCGGATGCCGGCGCTGCACCTGTGCGGCTGCTGGCGCGGCGATGTAGGCGCTGAATCCATCGGTGGCCGATATCCGCACCACGCCCTCAAGGGCGCGCGCGCCGCCGGGCTCGACGGTCAGGGAGCGGACCGCCGATTCGACGGCCTCGGCGGCCGACAGTGCTTCCCGGCCGAGGTCGGTGAGTTCCCAGCCTCCGCCAACGCGCGCCAAGACTCGGCCGCCGATCGATTCTTCGAGCGCCGCGATGCGACGCGAAATGGTGGTGTGGTTGAGGCCGAGCTCCTCGGCGGCGGTGTTGAAGCGGCCCGAGCGGCCGACAGCCAGCAGCACCAACAGGTCGTCGGCGCTCGGGCGACGGCCGGACGCGGGTGCGGTCATATCTGCATTTTTGCAGATACGTCCTGCAGTTTTGGCCATTGCACGGGTGGTTAACTGCATGAATACTCACAGAGATCTGTGTCCGCCATCACATCTGAGGCAGGAGCGTGCGATGAGTGTCCGCGACGATTTACGGCCGGCAAGCGACGAACCGGCCCCGATCTCGACCGGACTGAAACGAGTGGTGGCTGCATCAATGGCAGGCACGGTGGTCGAGTGGTACGAGTTCTTCCTCTACGGCACCGCCGCCACCCTGGTGTTCGGCAAGATCTTTTTCGCCAAGGGCACCAGCGATATCGATGCAATCATCGCAGCGTTATTGACCTACGCGGTCGGATTCCTGGCGCGCCCGTTGGGTGGCGTCGTGTTCGGACACTTCGGCGACAAGTACGGCCGCAAAAAGCTCCTGCAGTTCAGCCTGCTGATGGTCGGCGCGGTGACGGTCCTGATGGGATGCCTGCCGACGTTCGCCCAAGTTGGCTATTGGGCGCCGGTGTTGCTTGTGACACTGCGGTTTCTGCAGGGCTTCGCGGTTGGGGGCGAATGGGGCGGTGCGGTGCTGCTGGTCGCCGAGCACAGCCCCAACCCGAGTCGCGCGTTCTGGGCCAGTTGGCCGCAGGCGGCCGTGCCGGTCGGAAACATGCTCGCGACCGTGGTGCTGCTGGTGCTGAACGGCACGCTGTCGGATGCCGCGTTCCTGTCGTGGGGATGGCGGGTCGCGTTCTGGTTGTCGGCCGTGGTGGTCCTGATCGGTTACTACATCCGGACGAAGGTCACCGATGCGCCGATCTTCCTCGAGGCGCAACAGGAGGTCGAGCGGGTCAAGGCCGTCTCGTTCGGCGTCGTCGAGGTGCTAAAGCGTTACCCGCGAGGCGTTTTCACAGCCATGGGCCTGCGGCTCGCCGAAAACATCATGTACTACCTGGTGGTCACCTTCTCCATCGTTTACCTCAAGGAGCAGGTCCATGCCAATACCGCCGACATCCTGTGGTGGCTGCTGGCCGCGCATGCGGTGCACTTCGTTGTCATCCCGCAGGTGGGCCGGCTGTCCGACCGATACGGCCGCCGTCCGGTCTACTTCGTGGGTGCTCTCGCTGCAGGCACGTGGGGCTTCTTCGCGTTCCCGATGATGGACACCGCGAACTACCTGCTCATCATGAGCGCCATCATCATCGGCCTGGTGATCCACGCGATCATGTACGCCCCGCAGCCGGCGATCATGGCCGAGATGTTCCCGACTCGGATGCGGTATTCCGGTGTGTCCCTTGGCTATCAGGTCACAGCGATCTTCGCCGGGTCGCTGGCGCCGTCTATCGCGGCGGGCTTGCTCAAGGCGTACGACTCCTCGGTGCCGATCGCGCTGTACCTCGCGGGGGCCGCCGTCATCACCCTCATCGCGGTGTACTTCACCCGCGAGACAAAGGGCATCGATCTGGCGGCGATCGATCAGGCCGACCGCGAGGATCTCGCCAAGGCCGGCGTCGTATGACGGACCTGACCGGCCGCTCCGCGCTGGTCACCGGCGGTGCGAGCGGTATCGGCGCGGCGTGCGCCAGGGAGCTGGCAGGCCGCGGCGCGACGGTCACCATCGCCGATGTCGACGAAGGTGGTGCAAAGGAGCTGGCTCAGGACATTGGCGGGCAAGCATGGGCGGTGGACCTTCTCGACGTCTCGTCGCTGGAGAACCTGCAGCTCGACACCGACATCCTGGTGAACAACGCCGGTGTGCAGAGCATCGCCCCGATAGAGGACTTCGCACCCGAGCGGTTCCGGGCCATGTTGACGCTGATGGTGGAGGCGCCGTTCCTGTTGATCCGGGCAGCGCTTCCGCACATGTACCGGCAGAAGTTCGGCCGCATCATTAACATCTCATCGGTGCACGGTATTCGCGCCTCGGAGTACAAGGTCGCCTACGTCACCGCTAAACACGCGCTCGAGGGCCTATCGAAGGTGACAGCGCTCGAGGGCGGTCCGCACGACGTGACAAGCAACTGTGTGAACCCCGGATACGTCCGCACTCCGCTGGTGACCAAGCAGATCGCTGACCAGGCTCGCACGCATGACATCCCCGAAGATCAAGTGGTGGCCGAGATCCTGCTGAAGGAGAGCGCAATCAAGCGGCTGGTGGAGCCGGAAGAGGTTGCCGCCCTGGTCGGTTGGCTGGCCTCGCCAGTCGCCGGGATGGTGACCGGGGCGTCGTACACTATGGACGGCGGCTGGAGCGCCCGATGACACATGCCGTTGAGGTTCCGCAGTGGGAGCCGACGGAGCGCGATATCGCCGGCGCGCGCGTCACCGACTTCGCCCGGTTCGTGCAGCAGCGCACCGGCACACCCATGACGGACTACCAAGCGCTGTGGCGGTGGTCGGTCGAGGACCCGGCCGCGTTCTGGGGCGCGCTCTGGGAGTACTTCGAGCTCGGCGACCCACCCGTTCGCGTGCTCGAGAACGCGGTGATGCCGGGTGCGCGGTGGTTTCCCGGTGTCCGACTGAACTACGTCGACCAAATCGTGCGCAACGCGCGAACCGACCGGCCTGCCGTGCTGCATGTCAGCGAGGACGGAGGGGTCACCGAGCTGTCGTGGCGCGAATTGATCGGGCGCACCGCGGCATTCGCGCAAACTCTGCGTTCGCATGGGGTCACGGCCGGCGACCGCGTCGTCGGCTATCTGCCCAACATCCCCGAGGCGGTCATCGCGTTCCTCGCGACCGCGAGCATCGGCGCCATCTGGAGTGCGTGCGGGCAGGACTACTCCGCCAAGGCGGCGCTGGACCGGCTCGGCCAGCTCGAGCCGGCTGTCCTGGTGACCGCCAATGGATATCGGTACGGCGGCAAGTCTCACGACAAGCGCGACGACGTCGCGGCACTGCAGGCCGGCCTGCCGACAGTGCGAGCCACTGTGCGGGCATCCGAGCTCACGGTGGAGGCTGACGTCACTGAACTGGACACGGCACCCGTCGATTTCGACCATCCGCTGTGGATTCTGTTCTCGTCGGGCACCACGGGGCTGCCGAAGGGAATCATGCACGGGCACGGCGGCGTCGTGCTCGAACACTTGAAGGCCATTGCACTGCAATCGGATATCGGTGCCGACGATACGTTCTTCTGGCACACCAGCCCGAGCTGGATGATGTGGAACTTCCAGGTCGCCGGGTTGCTGGTCGGTGCGACGATCGTCTGCTACGACGGCAGCCCGAACTATCCGAAACCGGACGCGTTGTGGGACATCGCGTCCCGTGTCGGCGCTACCGTGCTGGGCACCAGCCCGGGCTACGTGTTGGGCTGCGCCAAGGCGGGCGCCGTGCCGCGCACTGAGCACGATCTGTCGAAGCTGAAGACCGTAGGCATCACCGGCTCGTCGCTCCCGCCGTCGTCGTCACTGTGGCTGCGGAACAACGTCGGGGAGCGCGTGCAGGTGGCGTCGATCAGCGGCGGCACCGATGTGGTGTCGGCGTTCATCGGCGGTGTGCGCACCGTGCCGGTGTGGCCGGGGGAGTTGTCCGCGCCGTACCTGGGTGTCGCGCTCGACGCGTGGGACGAGTCGTGCAAGCCGGTGCGCGGTGAGGTCGGCGAGCTGGTCATCACCAAACCGATGCCGTCGATGCCCGTCGCGTTCTGGAACGACACCGACGGATCCCGTTATCGCAGTGCCTATTTCGAGATGTTCCCCGGCGTCTGGCGGCACGGTGACTGGATCACCATCACCGACCACGGCAGCATTGTGGTGCACGGACGCTCCGACTCGACTCTGAACCGGCACGGCATCCGGATGGGCAGCGCTGACATCTACCAGGCCGTTGAGCGGTTGCCCGAGATCGCCGAGGCATTGGTGATCGGCGCCGAGCAGCCCGACGGCGGCTACTGGATGCCGCTGTTCGTGGTGCTCGCCGACGACGCGGAGCTGACCGACGACCTCCGCGCCCGCATCAAGCGCACCATCCGCGACGAAGTGTCTCCGCGGCATGTGCCCGATGACATCCTCGTCGCCCCCGGTGTTCCGCATACCCGCACGGGCAAGAAGCTCGAAGTGCCGATCAAGAAGCTGCTGCAGGGCGCCGACGCCGCGGGCGTCGTCGAAAAGAGCGCCGTTGATGATCCGGCGCTGCTCGACTGGTACGCGAATCTGAAGCGCTAACCAATCCGGCGTGCTGCACGCCTCAACGGCCCCGCCAACGGGGCTTGCGCTTCTCACGCCAGGCCCGAAGACCTTCGGTCACGTCCTCGGTGGCCGCGACCACCTTGCGCATGGTCTCACCGAAGCGGACCGACTCGACCCAGCCCATGTCCACGGTGCGCCACGCCACCTCCTTGGTCGCCCGCTGGGCCAGGGGTGCGGCCTCGGTCAGGGTGCGGGCCCATGCCTTGGCCTCCGCTTGCAGCTGCTCGGGGTCGACCAGCTTCCACACCAGACCGATCTCCTTGGCCCGTTCGGCATTCATCGGCTTGCCGGTCAGCAGCAACTCCATGGCATTGGCCCAGCCCACCCGATGGGGAAGCCGGATTGCTCCGACGATGGTGGGAACGCCGATTGATACCTCGGGGAAGGAAAACACCGCCTCGGTGGTGGCAATCACGAAGTCGCAGAACAGCACTCCGGTGAGTCCGTAGCCGATACAGGGACCGTGCACGGCCGCGATGGTCGGCTTGAACAGTTCCATCCCACTCTCGAACGAGTTGATCGTCGGCTTCTCCCAAAATGTGCCGCCGAAGGTGCCAACCGACCCTTCGCCGTCCTTCAGGTCCCCGCCTGCGCAAAACACATCCCCGTTCGCTGTCAGGATCGCGACCCAGGCATCCTCGTCGTCGCGGAAGCGGTCCCACGCCGCGTTCAGATCTCGGCGCAGGCCGCCGTTTATGGCGTTACGCGCCTCGGGGCGATTCAGGGTGATCGTCGCGACGTGGTCGTCGAGCTCATACGTAACCACGCTCATGGCTGCACCCAGGATTCGATGCGGCGCAGCGCTTCCTCGATGTCGCTCGTCGGCCCGGCGAACGACAGCCGCACGAACGACCCGCCGCGCACCGTGTCGAAGTCGATGCCCGGGGCGATCGCAACGCCGGTGTCGTTCAACAATTTCGAGCAGAACGACAGCGAGTCGGTGGTCAGGTGCGACACGTCGGCGTAGACGTAGAACGCACCATCGGTCGGGGCAAGCCGATCGATGCCGATCGCGCGCAGCCCGTCGAGCAGCAACTGCCTGTTGGCCCCGTAGTGATGCAGGAGCGCATCCGCCTCGGCGACCGATTCCGGTAAGAACGCGGCAACGGCAGCCACCTGCGCCAGCGCCGGCGGGCAGATCGTGAAATTGCCCGTCAGGCAGTCCACCGCGCGCTGCAGTTCCTGGGGCACGAGCAGCCAGCCCAACCGCCAGCCGGTCATCGCGAAGTACTTCGAAAAGCTGTTGACCACCACGGCATCTCGCGATGTCTGCCACGCGCAACTGGTCGCGGGCGCGCCCTCGTAGACCAGGCCGTGGTAGACCTCGTCGCTGATCAGCCGAACTCCCGACCGTTCGCACCACGACGCGATCGCGGCGAGCTCCTCGGGCGGAATCACGGTCCCAGTTGGGTTGGCGGGACTCGCGACAATCACGCCCTGCACCGGAGGATCCAGATCGGCCAGCATCTGGGCCGTCGGCTGGAACCGCGTGTCCGGTCCGCATGGGATCTCGACCACCTCACAGCCCAGAGCCGACAGGATGTTGCGGTAGCAGGGATATCCGGGACTGGCGATGGCCACCCGGTCGCCGACGTCGAAGCACGCAAGGAACGCCAGCAGGAATCCACCGCTCGAGCCGGTGGTGATCACGACGTCGCCTGCGTCGACGGCGAGCCTGTGGCGGTCCGCATACGAGCTGGCGATCGCGGTGCGCAGCTCCGGGATGCCCAACGCGACGGTGTAGCCGAGAACGGTGTTGTCCAATGCGTCTTTCGCCGCAGTGCGCACGGCGGCGGGCGCGCCTGCGCTTGGCTGCCCGGCCGACAGGTTGACCAGGTCGCCGTGCGTGCGCTGGCGTTCCGCCGCGGCCAGCCACACGTCCATCACGTAAAACGGTGGAATACCGGCCCGCAGCGCAACGCTCATTGAGACGAGGCTAACAAGCGGTCTGCCCTCTTGAAACGGTAGCCTTTGCGGGCATACGCCCATGGACGACGAACACTTCGCGATCAACCGAGCCTGGTGGGACGAACGCGCGCCGGCACATGCGAGTTCGCCGGACTACGCCGTCCAAGAACTGATCGCAGACCCGACGCGCCTTTCCGATGTGGTCCGGTTCGACGTGCCGCGCCTCGGTGACATCAAGGGACAGCGAGGAATCCATCTGCAATGTCATATCGGGACCGACACGATCTCACTGCATCGGCTCGGCGCCGCGATGACGGGTCTCGACTTTTCGGCGGAATCGATTGCGATTGCCCGGCGCATAGCCGCCGACGCTCGCGCCGATGTCGCCTTCGTCGAAGACGACGTCTATAACGCGCCCGCCGTCGTCGGCGGCGGCGAATTCGACTTCGTGTTCACCGGTATCGGGGCATTGTGCTGGTTACCCGATGTTGCCCGATGGGCTGACACCGTGGCGTGCCTGCTACGCAAGGGCGGCAGATTATTTCTGCGCGACGGACACCCGATGCTATGGGCCGTCGATGAAGACCGCACCGACGAGCTGGTCATCGGTTATTCGTACTTCGAGCACTCCGAGCCAGTACATTTCGACGTTCCGGGGACATACGTCGACACCGCGATCGAGTTCAGTCACAACCAGTCCCGCAACTGGACCCAGGGCCTCGGGAACGTCATCACCGCCGTCCTCGACGCGGGCCTCGAGCTCACCTCATTCGTCGAGCACGACTCCGTCCCGTGGGAGGCGCTGCCGGGGCGGATGCGTCGAGACGACGGCGAATGGCGGCTCATCGAGCATCCCGAGCGGCTTCCGCTGAGCTATACGCTTCAAGCCATCAAACGCTAGAACACCTCGGATTCCAGCCGACGCAGATGCTCCCGCGGCGGTCCGAGCAGCTGGGCGCTGCCATGCGCGCGCTTGAAATACAGCTGGATGTCGTGCTCCCAGGTGATCGCGATGCCGCCGTGCAACTGCACGGCTTCCGCGGCCACCTTCGAGAACGCCTCGCTCGCCGTGACCCGCGCCAGCGCCGCCGACGTCGCCGACGGCTCGGCGATCGCTTCGTTGACAACGGCCCGCGCGGATTGCACCGCGACGTACAGGTCGGCCATCCGGTGCTTGAGTGCCTGGAAACTGCCGATCGGGCGGCCGAACTGAACGCGGTCCTTGGTGTATTCGACGGTCATGTCCAGACATTTCGCGGCGGCACCGATTTGCTCGGCGGCCAGCAGGATCGCGGCGATGTCGGCGAGCCCGGGATCGTCGCCGATGTCCACAGTGTCCGTGGGCTCGAGCCGTGCGAGTCGGCGGGTCAGGTCCATGGCGTCGACGCGGTGTGAGGTGAAGCTCGTCCATCGGCTCAGCGTTGTGCCGTTGGCGGCGATCACGAAGTCGGCGACGTCGCCGTTGACCACATAACCGGGGTCGAATACGACGGTCCCGATTGCTCTGCCCTCGGCCAGCCGCTCCAACGCGTCGGTGTCGGGCTCGTTGGCGGCGAGCAAGGCGAGTTCGGCGAGGGTGGTGCCGAGCAGCGGCGTCGGCACCAACGCCTTGCCGAGCTCCTCGAGTACCACCGCTGCATCGCCGAGCTCTCCGCCCGCGCCGCCCAATTCTTCGGGCACCACCAAGGCGGCGGCACCGACCTGCTCGCACAGCAACTTCCACAGCGACTCGTCGTAGCCGCGCTCCGACACCATCGCTTCGCGCACCGCCGCGGGCGGCGCGTGCTTGTCGACCAGTGCCGCGACCGTCTCGCGCAGGAGCTCCCGTTCTTCGCTCACAATGCCTCCAAGACCCTGCGCCGATGCACCGTCGGGTCTCCCCATGCTGAACGCAGCGCCTGCACCCGAAGCAGCCACAGCGAGAGGTCATGCTCCTGCGTGAATCCAATCGCCCCATGTGTCTGCAGCGCCGAGCGCGCCGCCAGCAGCGCCGCATCGGACGCGGCGACCTTGGCAGCGCTGACATCACGAGCGGTGTCTTCTGAGTTGTCGGCGAGTGACAATGCCGCGCCGTACACCAACGGCCGAGCCAGCTCGATCGCGATGTGCACGTCGGCCAGCTTGTGCTTGATCGCCTGATACGTGCCGATCACCTTGCCGAATTGACTGCGCTGCTTGGCATATTCGACCGACGTGTGGAGCAGTGCCTGACCGGCACCGACCAGCTGTGCCGCCGTCGCCAGCACGCCGAACTCATAGGCTCGCGTTAAATCGGCCTCGTGCGGGTCGCCAGATACTTTGACGTCGAACAACTTCCGACTCGGGTCGACGGACTCGTGCTTCTCACCGGCCGCGCCGTTATGCACCTGTCCATCGCTGGCCACCAGGATCAGCCCCGCCGAGTCGGCGTCGACGGCGCGTGGCACATGTGGGGGCAGCGCGACGGTGGCGATGAGCTCACCGGCTGCCAGTGCGGCCGACCGCTCGTCGTCGGCGAGCAGAACCGGTGCCACGGCAATGGATTCCGTAACGGGCCCCGGCACGCACCAACGGCCTAACCGTTCCACGGCGACCACCAAGTCGACTGGATGCGCCTCAATTCCGTCGAACTTCTCCGGTACCGCCAGCGCGGTGACGTCGAGGTCGGCCAGCTGCGCCCACACCTTGCGGCCGGGAGAAGTGTCGCCCGCCGCCCAGGCCCGCACCGCGCCCGGCAGATCGGCGGCGGCCAGCGCCGCGTCGATGCTGGCCGCGAAGTCGCGCTGCTGTTCGTCTAGATCGAATCTCATTTCGCCTTCTCCCGCGGCAGGCCCAGCAGCCGCTCGGCGATGATGTTGCGCTGAATCTCGTTGGTGCCCGCGTAGATTGGGCCTCCCAGCGCGAACAGCAGGCCGTCGGTCCACGAATCGGCTAGCTCCCCGTCGGCGCCGCGCATGTCCAGCGCGGTCTGGTGCAGCGCGACGTCGAGCTCGGACCAGAACACCTTGGTCACCGACGACTCGGCGCCGAGCTCACCGCCGGCGGCTACCCGGGTCACCGTCCCAAACGTGTGCAGTCGGTAGGCCTGCGCCTTGATCCAGGCGTCGGCGACCCGGTCCGTGAACGTCGGGTCGGGATTCGTTTTCCATTGCTGAACAAGCCGTTCCGCCGGCGCCAGGAAGCGGGCCGGGCTGCGCAGCGACATGCCGCGCTCATTGCTCGATGTGCTCATCGCGGCGCGCCAGCCGTCGTGCACCGCGCCGATCACGTCGCGGTCGGGGACGAACACGTCGTCGAGGAAGATCTCGCCGAAGCCGGTGTCGCCGCCGAGCTGCGCGATCGGCCGCACAGTGACGCCGTCGGCCTTCAGGTCGAACATGACGTAGGTGAGGCCCTTGTGCCGCTGCGCCTCCGGGTCGGACCGGAACAGCCCGAATGCCCTGTCGCCGAACGGCGCCCGCGAACTCCAGATTTTCTGTCCAT
>JAJKIB010000100.1 GCA_021154745.1 Mycobacterium sp. | reverse complement strand
TATCCGGCCGCTGTCATCACCGGCAGCACCGACCGGCACATCAGAAACGCGGTCGTGAGGTTGCGGGCCAGCGCCGCATCCCAGGCTGCCAGCGACATCTCCGCGACATCGTCGTCGGCGTCCCACCCCGATGACACCGACGTCATGCCGGCGTTGTTCACCAGCACGTCGACCCGGCCACACCGGTCCAGCGCGGCGCGCACCAGAGTGTCGGCCGCCCCGTCGACGGTCAGGTCGCCGATCACCCCGACGGCTGCGTCGCCCAGTTCTGCGGCCCGCTGATGAACGCGCTCGGAGGTGGAGCCCAGCACCACCCGGGCGCCCTCCGCGACGAGCGCGCGTGCCACCGCCGCACCGATGCCGCCCGGCGCTCCGGCGCCGGTCACGATCGCCACCCGGTCCCCAAAGCGCGCCACGGCTCTAAACCTATCCCGGGCCGGTTGGTCGAGTGCCATCTTGACCGACCCGCAGGGCGCGGCTTTCAGTGCGGTGACACCCAACTCACAGCAATAGACACCAAAGATCCGCAGGTGCCATCACTTTCACGTGGGCAGTCGCCGATCGCTCCCAGATTGCCTACCGGTTAGCAGGGGGCACCAAATACCTCGGCTACGTGTTCCCGTCGACGATCGGGTCGGCCAGCGTTCAGGTGCAGGGCGTGTTGATCATCGGCTTCATCGTCTTGTCGGCAGTGCTGGCCAACCAACGGTTCCGGCTGACCCAGAACATCGTCAATGTGGCGTGCGTGCTCTACGCGCTGGCGATCGGGCTTGCTGTTCTCGCCGGCGTGGTGCACCTGGCCGGCGGAGCGGCGGCCGCGATCGACTCCACTGATTGGTCGGCGTGGGCGCCGTCGGCGGACGCCAGTATCAACCTCACCAACTGGAGTTCTTCGGACTGGTGGTGCTGGCCCTCTTGGGCGTAGAAGTGCCCCTCAACATGGGCGTCGAGATCAAGGATCAGCGCTCGATCACTCGCTACCTGGTGTGGGGATCGGTGGCCGTGATGGCGGCCTACCTGCTGGCGACCTGGGCAGTGATGGTGACGGTCCCGGGCCGCCGACGGGCAATCGGCGCAGGTGACAGCACTCGCGACGGCGGTGGGCGTTGCGTTCGCCGGCCGGGTGAGCAAGCTTGTCGCGATCCTGCTCGCCGCCTTCTTTCTGTTCATCACGGTGGTGTACAACTTCTCGTTCGCGCGGCTGGTTTTCGTCTCTGGACTTGACCAGAAGCTCCCTGCGGCGATGGCCAAGGTGAACAAGCACAAGGTGCCCAGCAACGCGGTCTTGGTGCAGACGGTGATCGCGTCGCTGTTCGCGTTGGTGGCCTTCATCGTGTTCCCGTCGCTTGGCGTCGGGGGTGGGCAGCCGATCGACATTCAGACCAAGGTGTACGACGTGCTTCAGGCCGCCGTCACCGTTATCTGGTGCCTCTCGATGGTGGTGCTTTTCGTCGACGTAGTGATCATCATCAGGCGGACAACGACCACGACTACGCCGACGACCACGTCGTCCACGACGACGACCACATCGTCACCGACCTCCTCGAGTTCGGAGGTCACGACCATTCCGACGTCGCCGGTCGTCCCCATCGAGCCGGTCGAACCCGTCCAGCCGATCGAGCCGGTCGCGCCGCCGGTGTTGCAGGCGCCCGTGCACACCCCGGCGCCCGCGTACACCCCACCGTCGGCGCCGGCGTACACGCCTCCGGCGGTTGCACCGGAGCCAGCCCCGGCACCTGCTCCGGTAATAGAGAAGCCTGCACCAGCTCCGGTCATCGAGGCACCAGCGCCGAAGGTTCCGGAGGCGCCTGTGACGACGGTGCCGGTGTCGCCGTAGTCAGCGATAGTCGATGGAGCGGTTCTCGGCGTACGGCCCGTCGGGGCCGTGCGTTGATCTGGATCGGTCGCAGGCAGACCGAGTCTCAGGCCCGACTGTTTGGCCGCGCCCTGGCGGTTCTGATCGTGGCGGCATTCATCGTGGCGCTGATTTACAACACGTTCACGTTCAACCCGATCGCGGGAACCGACTACGGCTACCTCAACCGGAAACCACGACGGCTCGGCGTGGAAGCGCTTGTCATGGCCCTCCTGTCAACTTGTCGCGTTCTGGTGCAAATGCGCCTCATCGCAGTCCGACCGCCGCAACGTCGCTATTTCGTCTGTCCGCGCATCGCCTCGAAGGTCGGTTCCCGATCCCGCTCGATGTGCGCGTAGGCGACCGATTCGGCGACCCGCTCGTTGCCCGATTCGATCGCATCCCGCAGTAGCACGTGGTCGTGAAACGCCTCATCGGCCGGTAATCCCGAGGTCAGATAGAACAGCCACGTGATCCGTCCCGAGATGGCGGTCATCAACCGCATCATCAACTCATTGGCGGACGTCGCCACCACCGCCTCGTGAAATGCTGTGCTGCCCTGGGCAATTGCGTACGCGTCGCCGGCTTCGACGACTTGCTGTGCCTTGGCCAGGGCGTGGTTCAATGGATCCATCGACCCGCCCCGCCCAACCTGTCTCGCCGCGTACCGGGCCGCCCCTACTTCCAACGACAGCCTGGCGTCGAACAGATCGTCGATCGCCTTTTCATCCCAGCGGGTGACGACCGCCCCGCGCCGCGGATAGGAATGCACGAAACCGTCGCGCTCCAGCCACGGCACCGCCTCGCGCAACGGCACCCGCGATACATCCAACTCCTCCCCGATGCGTTGCTCGGGCAGCCGGCTGCCCTGCGGATACTGGCCCAGGATGATCCGCTCCCGCACCGTGGAGTAGATGCGCCGCGACAGCGACAACCGCGACTCCGCGGCCTCAGAACCGTTCAGTGACACGACTTCCCCCCGAACCATCGATCCCGCAGGCAAGCTTTCCCCGATCCACTCAACTCGCGATGCCGAGCAGCGAGAAGTTCAACTCGTTGGCGCCGATGTTCTGACTCTCGGGCACCCCGGTGAGCCACTTCTGCGCCACCACCCAGTCCTGGTTGTACGACAGGTTCAGGAAGCATCCGGTCTGTCCGTACAGGTCACCGGCCTTGACAAAGGTGGCCATGTCGCCGGTGCGCAGTCCGTCGTCGAGAAGCGCGTTGACTTCCTTTGACTCGCAACCGAAATAGTTGATCCCGCCGGAGGCGTCCCAGAACACGTGCCCCCACATGTAGGGGTCACCGCCGTCGGGTCCGTTGTTGCCGTCGACGAACGCATCCGGACCACTGGGCGGGTTGTTGATCCAGCCGAACACCGTCGACGTGTCATAACCCTGCGCCGAGGCGTTGAGCCCGACGGTCTGTAGGTTGGCCACCACGATGTTGGCCATGGATTGGGCGTTGACATTGCCGTTGGCGTACCCGATCACCAAATTCTTGTTCGCGCCGGCAGGTAACGCGTTGACGTGGGCCTTCAGCGCACTGTCATCGTAGGAGATCGCCTGGTGGTCACCGCCGCCCGGAATCATGCCCTTTGCGTACATGGCCGTGGCGACCTCGGATCGCTTGCCCAGCACCTGACTCACCAGCTTCTGCTGGTCGATCGACTTGAGGAACGCGACACGGGCATCGGCATTCTTGAAGAAATCGTGGCTCGGGTTCACCGTCACCAACGCACCCTGCAACGTCGGCAGAAAGTAGTTGGAAACGCCTTCCTTGTCGGCGTACTTCCCCAAACTCGATGACGGCAGCGAAGCGACGACCGTGTCGACGGTGCCGTTGTCGAACGCCAGCTCCAACGCGGATTCGTCGGTGTAGACCGGCAATTCGACCTTCTTGAACGGCGACTTCGGTCCCCAGTAGCCGTCATACTGCGTCAACTCGTACTTCACCCCGGTCTGCGCGGTGGTCAACATGTACGGTCCGGTGCCCAGATCGTGTGAGGACAAATAGGTTTGGGCGTCATCGGAGCCGGCGTTGGCCTTGAGGCCTTGCGGTGATTCCATCTTGGGGCCGAACGGGGACGCGAGGTAGCTCAGGAAGGCGGTGTTGGGCTGTTTCAGCGTGATCACCGTGGTGTAATCATCTGGTGTATCAACGCTTTTCACCACGTCCACCATGTACGCCGCGCCGCCTTTGACCGCGATCCGGCGCTTGAACGCGACATCGACGGCGGCCGACGTGAACGGCGTGCCATCGTGGAACGTCACCCCCTTGCGCAAGTGGAAGGTGTACACGTCATGGGTGGGGTTGACCCCCCACGTCTCGGCTAGCCGTGGTGCGATCTCGACTTTGTCGGTGTTGTTCTTGTACTGCACCAGGCCCTCGTAGGCGTTGATCATGATCGCGGTGCCGTTGTTGGCATAGTAGATATCGGGGTCAGGCGGCTGCCCGATGTCGCCGAGCAGTCCGACGGTCAGCGTGCCGTCTGTCGGCGGCCCGGCCGCGCCTCCGCCTCCGCCGCCGTTCGAGCTGCGGGTGCCCGAACTACAAGCGCTCAGAGCCAGTGTGAGCGCGGCACAGATGGTGACGCCGCGCATCAGTCGGGTATGCATGACGGTGCTCCTTCGATTGGTGGAACAAATTTTCATTCGGCGGTCACCCTCGGATCGGCGAGCGCCTGAAGCAGGTCGACAACGACGTTGGACACCACATAGATCGCTCCGAGTACGAGCGTGACCCCGGCGATCGCGGGGAAGTCGGCGACCGGGATGGAGGCGGCCAGATAGTTGCCGATACCGGGCCAGGAGAAGACCTGTTCGACGACGACCACTCCGGCGAACATGAACCCGAGCTGCAGCCCGCCCATCGAAAGAGCGGGCCCAATACCGTTGCGCACCACGTGATGTGCCACAACCTGCAACTCGGTCAGACCCTTGGAGCGGGCGGTGCGGACATAGTCGACGTCGAGCACGGCCTGCAACGACGACCTGAACACCCGGCCGATCGCCACCGCGGGCGCGATGGACAACACCACTGCCGGGAGCGCCAGGTGCGCCAGCGCGTCGACAAACGCGTCGGTCTGGCCGTGCAGCAGGGTGTCGAGTGCCTGCATGCCGAACGGCCCTGGATCGTCGAAATCGCCGACGCCGCGGGCGGGTAACCATCCGAGCTGGCCGAAGAACACGATGATGCCGACCAGCGCCAGCAGGAAGGGCGGCGCCGTGGCCAGCAGCAGCAGAGTGCCTCTCCCGAGCGCGGCACCCGGCCATTGCAGCGCGCCCGACAGCGCGTACAACGCCGCCAACACCAGCGCGATGAGAAATGCGGTGACGACGAGCTCGACCGTCGCAGGCACGTATGTGGCGATATCGAAGACCACCGGTTGGCGGGTCCGCAGCGACCGGCCCAGATCCCCGGCGAACAGGCCGCCGAGGAAATGGAAGTAGCGCGTGAAGAATGGGTCGTTCATGCCGAGTCGCTGGCGCTCGGCGGCAACCATCTCCGGTGACGCGTTGGCCCCGACGTACGCGCGGGCCGGGTCTCCCGGCGAAACCGCCTGCAGCACAAAGATCAGCAGCGACAGCGTCAGCAGGATGACCACGGCCGCGGCGGCCCGGCGGGTGATAAACGCCAACATCGCCTTACCTCCGTACCGGAATGAGGTTGCGGATGGCGTCCCCGCCGAGGTTGGCGATCAGGCTCAGCGCCAGCACCGCGATGCCCGGGACCCCCGGCACCCACCACTGGCTGAGCAGCTGGCTGAGCGCGCGGGCGGTGTCGGCGCCGAGCTCGGGTGCGGGCGCCTTCTGCCCGAGCCCCAGGAAGGACAGCGCGGCCAGCAGCAGAACGACATTGGCGATATCGAGGCTGGCGCTGACCACCGCGGTGGGTACCACCCCGGGCAGCAAATGGTCGAGCAGGATCCGCGGCCGCGACACCTCGGCAAGCCGTGCAGACTCGACGTGCGGGCGGGCAGCCAGCGCCTTGACCTCTCCGCGCACGATGCGCGCGTAGTACGGCCACCACACGATCGCCACCCCGATAAGCGTGTTCACCAGCCCGGAGCCCAGCGCGGCGACGATGGCGATGGCCACCAGCGCCCCCGGCAGCGCAAGGAACAGGTCGGTGATGCGCATCAGCAGCACCGAGTCCACCCAGCCGCCGGTCGCGCCGGCGATCAGCCCGACGGTGCCGCCGATGAGCAGCCCGCTGGC
>JAJKIB010000099.1 GCA_021154745.1 Mycobacterium sp. | reverse complement strand
AGCCTTACACGGTGGGAATCACCAACAGCCAGCACCCGGTCACGCAGGGCGTCAACGATTTCCCGTCGCATCCGAGCAGTACTACACGCACACTGACCGCAACAACATCGTGCTCGCTGAGATCACGTTCGGTAGTGAGCACTTCTCTTGGCTCGACGGGTTGTCCAGCCGCGTAGCCTGAGTTCGCACCTGGGGCGAGGGTCGCGTCTTCTACCACGCCAGCGGCCATACCCCCGATGACCTCGAGGGCGCCGACGTCCGGCGGCTGACCAAACAGGGCATCGCCTGGGCCGCCCGAGGCCGTCGGGCAGCCTGATCAGACGATCGCTGGCATGATCACCGGATGGTGCTCAGCCCCGCCGCATCCGCCACCGTCCACCGGCTGCCTGCGACCCCGTCGACCGTGCACTGGGGCTATTTCGACCCGCGCCTCTCGCCGGTACTCACCGTCGCCCCGGGAGATTTGGTGGCCATCGAGGCCCTGACCCATCATGCCGGCGACGCACCCGACCTGCTGATGGATGCGGGCGTCACCGATGTGTTCGATCGGGTCACCGACCGTGGCCCCGGCCCGCATCTGTTGACCGGCCCGATAGCAGTCGACGGTGCCCTTCCGGGCGACGTGCTGCAAGTCGACATCCTCGAGGCCACACCGCGGCTGCCGTATGGCTCCAATCTCGCGGCGCATTGGGGCTTTCTGTACGACGAGATTCCCGTCGAGCGCGTGACGATCTACGAGCTCGACACCGACGCCAGCCTCGGCCGGGCCCTGTTCGCGTACGACTGGACCGCCACGCCGCTGGCCGACCAGCCCGGCACGCTCGTCACGCCCGACACGGACGCCCGCCAGCCCGCGCTGCCCGGCGTCGTCGTGCCCCTGCGGCCGCATTTCGGCACCATGGGCGTCACACCCGTGGCCCCCCAGCGCGTGTCGTCGGTGCCGCCCGGCGACCACGGCGGCAACGTCGACAACTGGCGGATCGGAGCCGGCGGACGCATGTACTACCCGGTGCAGGTGCCAGGGGCGCTGCTGTCCGTCGGTGACCCCCATGTCTCGCAAGGCGACGGCGAGATCAGCGGCACCGCGCTCGAGGCATCACTGAACGGCCTGCTGCGCTTGACGATTCGCCGCGATCTGCCGTTCACCGTGCCGGTGCTCGAAACCGCCACCGAACTGCTTGTGCACGGTTTCGGCGACACCCTTGACGAGGCGATGAAGGCCGCTGCGCTGCGCACGCACGGCATTCTGCAGAGTTATCTTGGGCTTTCGCGTGCGGACGCCTACTCGTTCATGTCCGTGGCCGCCGACTTCACCGTCACGCAGGTCGTCGACCAGCGTCAGGGCGTGCACGGGCGCATCGACAAACGCTGCTTCCCCCGCTGGACCGGGACACCGGCATGAGTGACAAGGCAATTCGCTCGTTCACCTTCACTCCCGCGGACGGGGTGCCACCGGCCGTGGCGCCGTTTGCTCATGCCACGGCCGCCGGGCCCACGCTGTACGTCACCGGCCAGATGCCGACCGACGTCACCGGTGCCGTGGTCGGCGACTACGTCGCGATCCAGACCGACCAGGTGCTGCGCAACCTGCTGCGGGTCACGGAGTTGTGCGGCGGGGGACTGGCCGACGTCGTCTCGGTCCGTGCCTACCTTCTCGACTGGAACGACTACGGCGCGTTCAACGCCGCCTACGCGGCCTGGTTTCCCGGCCGGTTGCCGTCGCGCACCTGTGTCGGTGTCACCGGCCTGGCGGTCGGCGCCCTTGTGGAGATCGATTGGGTGTGCTGGCGAAGCGACGGCTGGGGGACCACAATCGGGTGATGAGGCCCGCGCGGCCGCAGGACCGCCGCGGAATGGTCCGTCGAGGAGGACACCATGAGCATCCTCTACACGCTCGCAGTTGCCGGGGTGAGTGGCCTTTCAGTGCTCTGGCTGGCATTGCAAAACATCCGCGTGATCAGGCAGTTCGAACGGGGCGTGGTCTTCCGCTTCGGTCGGGTGCAGAGCGGCGTCCGTGGACCGGGGCTCACGATGCTGATTCCGATCGCGGATCGCCTCCAAAAGGTGAACATGCAGATCATCACGTTGCCGGTGCCCGCCCAAGACGGAATCACCTGCGACAACGTGACCGTGCGCGTCGACGCCGTCATCTACTTCAAGGTGGAGGACCCGGTGCGCGCGGCCGTCGACGTTCAGGACTACATGTCAGCCATCGGGCAGGTCGCGCAGACCTCACTGCGTTCGATCATCGGAAAGAGCAATCTGGACGACCTGCTGTCCAACCGTGAACGGCTCAACCAGGGCCTCGAGTTGATGATCGACAGCCCCGCGCTGGGCTGGGGTATCCACATCGACCGGGTCGAGATCAAGGACGTCAGCCTACCCGAATCGATGAAGCGTTCGATTGCGCGCCAGGCCGAGGCGGAGCGCGAGCGCCGGGCCCGGATCATCACCGCCGACGGTGAGCTCGCCGCGTCCGAGAAGCTGTCTCAGGCGGCGAAGGTCATGGCCGAAAGCCCTGCCGCGCTTCAACTTCGGCTCTTACAAACGATGGTCGAGGTCGCTGCGGAGAAGAACTCCACCCTCGTCCTCCCTTTCCCCGTCGAACTCCTCCGGTTCCTGGAGCGCTCGACACCGGAAACTGATGAGAAGACGAGCGCGTCCGGCAACGGCGAGACGCCGGAACTGACCGCGCCGAAGGTGCCCGACGATCCAAGCGGCATCTCGCTCGACGAACCGCTCAAGCAACGGCGTTCCGACCAGAAGGCATAGGAGCGGCAAACATGTGGGGCATGATCTGGTCATGCCCGTAGACACCGATGCGGTTAACCGCTGGTTCGACGAATACTTCGACACCTTCTCGGCGTGTGCCCGAGGTGATCGGGACATGTCGGCGCTGCTGAGCCATTACGGTGTTCCTCTGGTCCTCACCACCGACGACGGTGTCACTACGCTGATGACCGATGACGAGGCCGCCGCGGTGATGCAGAGCCTGGCCGATGGCCTGCGCGCCAATGGTTATCACCATACCGAGGTGCTGCATTCGGAAGTCTCCGTGCTGAATTCTACGTCAGCGATCTACCGTGGATCGATGTCGCGCCGCAGCGTCGATGGCGGTGAAATAGGTTCCCCCACAATCACTTATCTCGTTACCGACGACGTCGCCGGATTGCGGATCGTGGTGCTCGCCACTCAGGGGCAATAGCTAGAGCGGCGCACGTTCCGTCGGCGCGGCGGCGTCGAGCGCCGCGGGTGTAGCGAGATCCAGGTCCACGACCATGGATTCCAATGCCGCGCACCAGCTTTCGTAATAGGGGCGCTGCGGATTCTTGGCGATCTGATCCATCAGCCTGCGACGGAACACGTCCCATGGCAGGCCGAGCTTCTCGACGACGGCGACGGCGATCGCCAATGCGCGCGCCTGCCACGGTGCTTCGAAGACGAGCTCGCCGTTGTCGCGGGGCAGCGACTCGTCGTCGAGGCCGCTCGTCATAGCCGCTGCACCCCGATCATCGAGTCGCGCGTGACGATCGCGGCGAGCTGCTCTTCGGACATGTTCGCCGTGCCATCGGGGCGCATCGGTAGCACCAGATAGCGCGCCTCGGCACTGGAGTCCCACACGCGGATCTCGACGTCGGCAGGGATGACGGTGCCCATGTCGGCCAGCAGCTTGCGGGGTTCCCGCACGGCACGTGATCGGTAGGCGGGCGCCTTGTACCACTTCGGCGGCAGCCCGAGAGTCGGCCACGGGTAGCAGGAGCACAGCGTGCACACCACGAGGTTGTGGACCGTCGGCGTGTTCTCGACGACCACCATGAGCTCGCCTTGTGGTCCTTGGAAGCCGAGTTCGGCGACCGTCGCGGTGCCGTCCGCGAGGAGGCGGTCCTTGTAGGCGGGGTCGGACCACGCCCGGGCGACGACTTTCGCGCCGTTCATCGGGCCGAGGTTGTCCTCGAAGTGCTGGACGATCTGGTCGAGGGCGTCGGTGTCGATGATGCCCTTTTCGACGAGTACGGACTCGATCGCGGCGACCCGGGCTTCGACCGGCGCCAGTTCCGTTGGGTGATGGTGGTCAGCCGTCATTGGGCATCCTCGAGGTAGCGCTCGAACAGGTCGACGTGCATGACTTCGCCGTCGGCTCCGGCTTCGCCCCACAGCTCGCGCGACGTGAAGCGCACCGAATAAAGGGGGTCGGCCACGGATCCGCCGCCGTGGGCCGCGATGTCATCGATGTCGAACGCGCCGTCCACCCGGACGACCGTGCCGCGCCTGCCCTGCACGTAGCGCGGCGCGCGGGTGTGTCCCGGCGGGTGCCATTCCCGGACGCGGACTTCGTCGCCGACGGCGTACCGTGGCTCGGTGCGGGGGCTGAGGTCTTCGGGCAGCACCCCGCGATCGGGCTGGGACAGCGGGAAGCGTCCGCCGGAGCGGCGCTCGAGTTCGTCCCGTGTCGTGAATCCGGATTCGGTGGCGATCGTTGCGAAACCGGTCAGCCAGTGCTCGTAGTACGTCGACGACAGGTAGTGCTCGGGCGCCATGCGTTCGATCGCATGGCGGAATCGTCCGCCAGGCAGGCTTAACGCAGCGATCAAACCGAGACCTATCCGGAAGGCGGCCCGCTCCCAAGCCTGCTCGAAGTAGGGCTCGGTCTTCCGGTGCTCGACCGGGCCGAACCCGTCGAGCCCGCCGAGGTCGTGCATGCCGTCCACGCGAGCATCGTACGGCGATCGCTTTGTTGAACTTCGAACTTTCCGACAGCGGCACCCGTATCTATGGCGTGCTCGCGCGTATTGGTTCCTTCGTCATCGCCGGTATCGCGACCACAGGAGTTGCCGCGCTTGCGGCTGCGCCACTGGCGCCACCGGCTGAGCCTCACGGGCCGCCAACTGTCGTCCGCGGCGTGCAGTTGACAGCCTCCCCCGCACTCGGGGCGATCCCACTGGCCTTCATCCGCAATCAGTTTCAGTACTGCAGCCTGATCTGCCCGTTCGCCGTGCAAGGCGCGAACAGCGTGCCCATCGCCGTGGCGCAGGCTCCGGCGACGTTCCTGGGGTCGCTCGCGTCGACGGGCTCGCCGCTCAGGGCGATCGGCGCGGCCGCCGCATCCGTGACCGGCCCGGCCAACGCCGTGGTAACGCCGCTCATCAACAACGACGTGTTTCTGGTGGTGCCGAAGGCATTTCACGCACTCGACGTCGCCATCGTCGAGGCATTCAACGTCAGTGCGGCGGTATTCACGCCGGGCGAGTTCGTGCAGGCGGTCCAGAACGGGCGGACCAACATTCTCAACGCCCTCAACCAGCCGGTGGGCCCGCCGACGACCCCGACGGGCGCCACCAACATATTGCAGGTCGTATCCGTCGCGGCGGTCGATGTCACGACGGCTGTGGCGTTCCAGGCCGGCGAACTGCTGCTGGCAGGCGTGGTTCAGGTCGCCGACGCAGCGGCGCAGGAACTGGCGCAGTCGGGCGACCCCGCCGCTGCACTGGCGGCAGGGGCCACGCGGGCGAGTCAGGTGGTCAGTGTGGCGAGCGCACCCGTCGTCTCGGCGGTGAACACCGCGGTGACGAATATTCGCAACTCACTGCACGATCCGTTCCCTTCGGTGGCCAAGACGAGCATGCCTACCGGGGCCGTACAGGCGATCAAGGACGAGCCCACACCGTCCGAAATCAGCCGGTCCACCAAAAAGGCCACGGAAAGGTCAGGTATCGCCGCGAGCCCAGAGGCGACGGTGGATCGCGATAAGGCGGGCGACACGACGTCAAAACCGGAGTTGAAGAAACCCAAGCGTGCGCCAAAGCGCAACGATGCAGGGAACGATCAAGGCCGGCACGCCGGCAAGAAGTCGAACGCAGGCTCGTCGAGCTAGGAATCGCTCTGGTCGGCTGGTTCGTCGACGGCCGCGGCCTGATCCTCCGCCTGCTGCTCCAGCGACAACGCGACCCCGAGGGCAAGGAAGAAGATGATGAAGAGCGGCCCGCCGAGGTAGAAGTTCATCGCGCCGCCCGGCGATATGAAGCTGGCCGGCGGGCCGATGATCGTGATCGTCTCGATCAGCTGCTCGACGGCGAACACCGCCGCGAGTATCCCGAGCCACCGCGGAAATCGATCGTCATTGGCCGCCAACAGGATTGGCACAGCCACCATGATGTCGGCAACCGTCAGGATCGGCCCCCACATTACGGCGATGTCGGTGATGGTCCGCGCCGTCGTCGATCCGAGCTGGTCGTGATGCAGGGCAAGTCCGGCCGTGAACCACATCGCGATGAACACCTCGACGAGCACGACGGCCGAGCCGATGGTGAACACGTAGGCCGACGGGCCGGTCAAGCGATCACGCGCATAGCCGAACACCACGACCAACGCCAACGATCCAAAAGTCACCAGGAGCGCCTGCATCCGCATCGCGGCGGAATGCTCGTTGACATGCGACACGATGTCATAGCCCGGCTTGTCGATGCCGGGAAGCGTCGGAACCATAAGCAGCGCAGCGGCGAAAAGCACCGCAAACGCGATACCAGCGATCATCGGGATGCGACGATCCATAACGAAACTGTAGACAACGCGGTTATCCACATACGGGATTTCATCCACAGGGCGCGTTGCCGGAGCACCGCCGACGGCCGGGTGGTCTGACCGCGCGCCTACTTTGACCGCATGCGAACCGAATTGCCCGCCGAGCGACTGCAGCGCCGTCTCGGTGCCGACGATGAGTCGCCTGCCGACGGCGACGGCGAACCGGACACCTCGCTGTCGCGCTGGCTGCCCGACACGACCAAGCCCGACGGCGCGGCCGGCTGGGTCGCGGCCGTCCGTGCAGACCCCGGCCGGGCCGGCGTCATCGGGTTGGCCGTCGTCGGCGTCATTGCGGTGCTGGTGACTGTCTTCACCCTCGTGCGGGACAAGCCACCGCCGGTGGCATCGGCGAAACTGCCGCCGGTGGAGATGGTTTCGTCGGCCAGCCCAACCCCTGGGTCCGCGCCACCCGGCGCCGACGGACCGGTTGTTGTCAGCGTGGTGGGCCTGGTGCACAAGCCCGGCCTTGTCACGCTGCCGCCGGGTGCACGGATCGCCGATGCGCTCACCGCGGCCGGTGGTGCGTTGGACGGTGCCGACCTGATCGGGCTGAACATGGCCCGCCGAGTCACCGACGGCGAACAGATCATCGTCGGGATCGTCGCGGCACCCGGTCAGCCCGCAGCGATGGGTAGTTCGATCAGTTCCGAGCCTGCCACCGCCGCTCCGTCCGATGCGCCGTCAACTGCCGGAAAGGCGCCGGCGCCAGGCGGTTTGGTGGATCTGAACGCCGCCACAGTGGAGGAGCTAGACACGTTGCCGGGAATCGGTCCGGTGACCGCGGCCGCGATCATCGCCTGGCGCGACGCCAACGGGCGGTTCACCAGCGTCGACCAACTCGGCGACGTCGACGGCATCGGACCGGCGCGGCTGGAGAAGCTCCGTGACCTCGTTCGGGTATGACACTCGATACCGGCGTCGCCCGGTTAGACCTGCGACTGGTCCCGGCGGCTCTGACCAGTTGGGCGGTGACAGCGGCCGGAATCCTCTGGCAGGTGGGCGGTTCGGTGGTGGCTGTTGCCGTGGCGATCGCCGCGACGGCGGCAGTGGGTCGGTGGGGTAGTGGTCGTCGCGAATCCGGAGTCGACGTCCGGGCGGTCGTGGCCGGTGTCGTCGCTGTCGCGGTGGTCGGCGTCGGTTTCGCCGTCGCGATCGGGCTGCGCGTTGGCGAACTGCGCGATCATCCGATTGTCGAGCGCTACGGCACGATCGCCGCCGTCGTCGTTACGCCGACCGAGACACCTCGCTCACTGGGCGGCGGCCGGATGATGTTCCGTGGGTCGCTGCAGCGTGTCGGCGGGAGTGAAATGCTCGGCCGGGTAGTCGTTTTCACGCGTGCTGCAGAGTTCGCCGAGCTGACGGCGGGCCGGCCGGCGAGCTTCCGCGCCCGCATCGGACGGCCGACGCGGCGCGACCTGACCGTGGCGGTGCTGTCGGCCACTGGAGAGCCGAAACTGGGCGAGGCCGCGCCGATCGACAGGGTCGCGCATGACATCCGCGCCGGCTTCGCCGACGCCGCGCGTACCGCGCTGCCCGCTGACCAAGCGGCGATGCTGCCTGCGCTGGTGCTCGGCGACACGTCGACGTTGACCGTGCAGACCACCGAGGCGTTCCGCGCGGCCGGGTTGACTCATTTGACCGCGGTGTCGGGCGCCAACGTAACCATCGTCTGCGGGGCGGTGTTGATGACCGCGGCACTGTTGGGGCCCAGGCTGTCGGTCGCAATGGCCGCACTCGCGCTGGTGGCGTTCGTCATAGTGGTGCAGCCGTCGGCCAGCGTGCTCCGTGCGGCGGTCATGGGCGCCATCACACTGCTTGCCGTGGTCTCGCATCGGCGCAGGCAGGCCATTCCGGTGTTGTCTGCCAGCGTGATCATGTTGATGATCGCCGCGCCCGAACTGGCCGTCGACGTCGGATTCGCGCTGTCGGTCTCGGCGACGGCGGCGCTTGTGGTGATCGCGCCAGCGTGGTCGCAGCGCTTGGTCGCTCGCGGCTGGGCGAAGCCGCCGGCCGATGCGGTGAGCGTCGCGGTCGCCGCGCAGCTCGTCACCGCGCCGCTGGTCGCCGGGATATCGGGCACGTTCAGCGTGGTGTCGGTCGTCGCCAACCTCGCGGTGGCGGCGGTGATTCCGCCGATCACGGTCGTCGGCACGGCGGCCGCTGCGCTGTGTCCGCTGTGGCCGTCGGGCGCGCACCTGCTGATCCGGTTCACCGGCCCGGAACTGTGGTGGCTGTTGGGGGTGGCGCGGTGTGCCGCCGCAGTTCCGGGCGCGTCGATCGGTGTGCCGTCGGGTCTTCTGGGCGTGGTGTGTGTTGCCGCCGGCGGCATCGCCGCGGTGCTGGCGTGGCGGTGGCGATGGGTACGCATCTCGGCGGCGGGCGGCGCGGTCTGCCTGCTCGCGTGGACGGTGACGGGGGTGTCGGGCATCCATGACACGATCGTCGGGTGAGCGAAGAGATCTCAGGCCTACACCTGGTGTTGGGCGATGAGGAGCTGCTCGTCGAGCGCGCGGTCGCCGCCGTGCTGCGGCAGGCGCGCAAGCAGGCCGGCACCGACGACGTCCCGGTGAATCGGTTGCGTGCCGGTGAGGTCAGCACCAGTGAGCTGGCCGAGCTGCTCAGCCCGTCGCTGTTCGCCGACGCGCGTGTCGTGGTTCTGGAGGCCGCCGGGGAAGCGGGCAAGGATGCGGCGGCGCTCATCGCCGACGCCGCAGCCGACCTGCCGCCGGGGACCATGCTGATCGTCGTGCACTCCGGCGGGGGCCGGGCCAAGGCTTTGGCCGACCAAATGAAAAAGCTTGGTGCGCAAGTACATCCATGCGCTCGCATCATCAAGGCCGCCGAGCGGGCCGACTTCGTGCGGAAAGAATTCCGGGCGTTGAAGGTCAAGGTCGGCGACGACACTGTCACCGCCGTGCTCGACGCGGTCGGCTCCGACATTCGCGAACTGGCCGCTGTCTGTTCGCAGTTGGTCGCCGACACCGATGGCACCGTCGACGCCGCCGCGGTCCGCCGCTATCACTCCGGCAAGGCAGAAGTGAAGGGCTTCGACATCGCCGACAAGGCCGTCGTCGGCGACGTCGCCGGAGCCGCCGAGGCGCTGCGCTGGGCGATGATGAGCGGCGAGCCACAGGTGGTGTTGGCCGATGCGCTGGCCGAGGCGGTGCACACCATCGCCCGTGTCGGTCCGCTGTCCGGCGATCCGTATCGGTTGGCGGCCGAGTTGGGGATGCCGCCGTGGCGGGTGCAGAAGGCGCAGAAGCAGGCGCGACGATGGTCGCGCGGTTCGATCGCCGAGGCCATGCGACTGGTCGCGACGTTGAACGCCGATGTCAAAGGAGCCGCGGCCGATGCGGACTACGCGCTCGAGGCGGCGGTCCGAAAGGTCGCCGAACTAGCGGCAGACTGATCAGATTTTGTTGAAGGCGCGCGAGAGGGCCGACTTGCGGTTGGCCGCCTGATTCTTGTGGATGACGCCCTTGCTGGCGGCCTTGTCCAGCTTGCGGTTGGTCGACGCCAGCAATTCGCCGGCCTTGTCTTTGTCGCCGGACTCGACGGCAACCCGGAATCCACGCACCGCAGTGTGAAGCGACGACTTCACCGACTTGTTGCGCAGTCTGCGCTGCTCGTTGGTGCGGTTGCGCTTTTCCTGCGACTTGATGTTGGCCACGCGTGTTCCTTCGCAAATCTCAGCTGGGTTGGGTAAGTCTGTGGGCGCCCGGCGACGGGCAGCGACTGTTCAGGCTACCAGCGCGACCCGGAATCTCCCAAAGCGAGACCGTCTGGCCTGCCGAAACCCGTCGTGTGGTGCAGCATGTGATGGGTGAGCCTTCGAACCTTGCCGACCGAGACCGCACGGACGTCACGCACCAACTCACGGGCGTCCAAACGGTACGACGGCATCTTCGACGGCTACAACAGCCTGGGCAGCTACTCGAAGGCCTTCGACGAGATGTTCGACGGCCAGGGCAACGTCCGCGGGCCGTACAAGGGCATTTTCGCCGAGCTTGCTCCATCCGACGCCTCGGAGCTGGAAGCCCGCGCCGACGCACTCGGCCGCGCGTTCATCGACCAGGGCATCACCTTCTCGCTGTCGGGCCAGGAGCGGCCATTTCCGCTGGACCTCGTCCCGCGAGTGATCTCGGCGGCCGAATGGACACGCCTCGAACGTGGCATCACGCAGCGGGTCAAGGCCCTGGAGCACTACCTCCACGACATCTACGGCGAGCAGGAGATTCTGCGTGACGGGGTCATCCCGCGCCGGCTCATCACCTCCTGCGAGCATTTCCACCGCGAGGCAGCGGGCATCGTGCCGCCCAACGGTGTGCGCATCCACGTCGCAGGCATCGACCTGGTCCGCGACGCCAAGGGCGACTTCCGGGTGCTCGAGGACAACCTGCGCTCACCGTCGGGTGTCTCGTACGTGATGGAGAACCGCCGCACGATGGCGCGGGTCTTCCCGAACCTGTTCGCGACGCACCGGGTGCGCGCGGTGGGCGACTATGCCTCACATCTGTTGCGGGCGCTGCGCAACGCCGCGGCCAACAACGTCGCCGATCCGACCGTGGTAGTCCTCACCCCGGGCGTCTATAACTCCGCCTACTTCGAACACTCGCTGCTGGCCCGGCAGATGGGTGTCGAGCTGGTCGAGGGCCGTGACCTGTTCTGCCGCGACAACGCCGTCTACATGCGCACCACCGAGGGGGAGCGCCAGGTCGACGTCATCTACCGCCGCATCGACGATGCGTTCCTCGACCCGATGCAGTTCCGGCCGGACTCGGTGCTCGGCGTCGCAGGTCTGCTCAATGCCGCCCGCGCCGGCAACGTCGTCATTTCCAGCGCGGTCGGCAACGGCGTGGGCGACGACAAGCTCGTTTACACCTACGTGCCCACGATCATCGAGTACTACCTGGGCGAGAAGCCGCTCCTGGGCAACGTCGACACCTACCGCTGCTGGCTCGACGACGAACGCGAGGAAGTACTCGACCGAGTCGACGAACTCGTCGTCAAACCGGTGGAAGGCTCGGGCGGGTACGGCATTGTGTTCGGCCCGGACGCGTCCGAGAAAGAGCTGGCCACGATCAGCAAGAAGATCCGCAGCGACCCACGCGGCTGGATTGCGCAGCCCGTCGTGCAGTTGTCCACGGTGCCGACCCAGATCGACGACAAGTTGGCACCCCGCCACGTCGACCTGCGTCCGTTCGCCGTCAACGACGGCGACCAGGTGTGGGTGCTGCCCGGCGGACTGACCCGCGTGGCGCTGCCCGAGGGCTCACTGGTGGTCAACTCGAGCCAGGGCGGCGGGTCCAAGGACACCTGGGTGCTCGCGTCGCGCACGTCGGTGGCCGATCGTGAGCTCGCCGCGGCAGAAGTGGTGCGGTCGCTGCCCAAGACGACCAAGGGCCCGAAGGCGGAGAACGGGTCCGACGGGTCGTCACAGCAGCAGCAACAGCAGCAATCGCAGCCGCTGCGGCCGGGCAATGGCTCGAGTCAACAACAGCAACAGCAGCAGCAGTAGGCGGGTGATGATCTGATGTTGGCGCGCAATGCCGAATCGCTGTACTGGATCGGCCGCTACGTCGAGCGGGCCGACGACACCGCCCGCATTCTCGATGTGACGGTGCACCAGCTGCTCGAGGATTCCAGCGTCGACCCCGACCAGGCCTCACGGACCTTGCTGAAGGTGCTCGGCATCGAATCGCCCAAACAGCAGCTCGATGTGTGGTCGCTGACCGACATCGTCGCGTTCAGCCGTGACACCGAGGGCGGCAACTCAATCGTTGAGGCGATCTCGGCCGCGCGCGAAAATGCCCGCGGTGCACGGGAAGTCACGTCGACCGAGATCTGGGAGTGCCTCAACACCACCTACAATGCGCTGGCCGAGCGGGAACGGGCGGCCAAACGCCTTGGCCCGCATGAGTTCCTGTCGTTCGTCGAGGGCAGAGCCGCGATGTTCGCCGGCCTGGCGGACTCGACACTGAGCCGCGACGACGGTTACCGATTCATGGTGCTGGGCCGCGCCATCGAACGCGTCGACATGACCGTGCGGCTGTTGTTATCCCGCGTCGGCGACAGCGCCTCCTCGCCGGCGTGGGTCACGTTGCTGCGGTCGGCCGGCGCGCATGACACCTATCTGCGCACCTACCGCGGCGTGCTGGACGCCGTCCGGGTCGTCGAATTCATGCTTCTGGACCGGCTTTTCCCGCGATCCATCTTCTACTCGCTGCGGCTTGCCGAACACAGCCTGGAGGAACTGCTCAATCGCCCGCACAACCGACTGGGCGCCACGGCGGAGGCGCAGCGGCTGCTCGGGCGGGCCCGCAGCGAGCTGGAGTTCCTGCAGCCGGGCGCGCTGCTGGAGTCACTGGAGAAGCGGCTGGCGGGTCTGCAGCAGACATGCAGTGACGTCGGAGAGGCGTTGGCGGTGCAGTACTTCCATTCCGCTCCGTGGGTGGCATGGCATGACGCCGGGCACAACGGTTCT
>JAJKIB010000098.1 GCA_021154745.1 Mycobacterium sp. | reverse complement strand
GTTCGACTCACCCACATCCCGACCGGTATCGTGGTCACTTGCCAGAACGAGAAGTCGCAGCTGCAGAACAAGGTGTCAGCGATGCGAGTGCTTCAGGCAAAGTTATTGGAACGCAAGCGTTTAGAAGAACGTGCTGAGCTGGATGCGTTGAAGGGTGACGGCGGCAGCTCGTGGGGCAATCAGATGCGCTCCTACGTGTTGCACCCGTACCAGATGGTGAAGGACCTGCGCACCGACTACGAAGTCGGCAATCCGGCGGCGGTATTGGACGGAGACATCGACGGATTCCTTGAAGCGGGAATCCGGTGGCGCAACAGACGAGATGACGAATAGCACCGTACTTGCACTGAGTTTCGCCGACCGGTGGCACGGCTTCTGGGCCGGCACCCTCGGCGAATGGGTCCTCCTCCGCGGTGTGCCGATCGCGCTGTACCTGATCGGCGGCCTGCTGGCGGCCCGGTTCATCAACTGGGGCGCCAACAGAATCGTCCGTCGCATCGACGCCGAATATCAGGAAAGCGATCAGCTGGTGCGCACGGAGAGCGCCAAGCATCGCCAGGCCGTCGCGTCGGTGATCTCCTGGGTGACCGTCGCGCTGCTGTTCGTCATCGTGATGGTGCAGGTCACCTCGATCCTGGCCATCCCGGTCGGATCGCTCGTCGCGCCCGCCGCAGTGCTGGGCGCCGCGCTCGGTTTCGGCGCCCAGCGGTTGGTCCAAGACCTGCTCTCCGGGTTCTTCATCATCACCGAGAAGCAGTACGGCTTCGGTGACCTGGTGTCGCTGACGGTCGCCGGCATCAATTCCCCGGCCGAGGGCACCGTCGAGGACGTCACCCTTCGCGTCACCAAGCTGCGGTCCACCGAAGGCGAGATGTTCACCATCCCCAACGGTCAGATCGTCAAGACGGTGAACCTGTCGAAGGACTGGGCGCGTGCGGTCATCGACATCCCTGTCCCGACGTCGGCGGACCTCAATCTGGTAAACGATGTGCTGCACGGGGTAGCCGAGAAGGCGATGGAGGATCCGGGGCTCAATGCGCTGCTCTTGGACGCACCCCAGCTGATGGGCGTGGAGAGCATCGAGCTGGACACCGTGAACCTGCGGATGGTCGCGCGCACGCTGCCGGGCAAGCAGTTCGAGGTAGGACGCCGGATACGGGTGATGGTGGTCCGGGCGCTGCGCCGCGCAGGTGTGGCTTCGCCCGCGGACGGCAACGCGCCGATGGTGGAGGCCATTGTGCATCCGGCCACCGCGGGCGGTGCCGAGGAAGAGACGCAGGGCGCGCCGGAGCGGAACAAATGACGAACTGGCTGAAGGCCAAGTTCGGAAGGATGCGGGTCTCGACGCTTGTGCTCGTCATCGCGTTCTTGGCGCTGTTCTGGGTGTACCACAACTTCGAGCCCCGGCCGGTGAAGTCCGAGCCGCCGCCAACCGCGGTTGTCCCGCCCGGCTTCGTCCCCGACCCGAACTACACCTGGGTGCCGCGGACCAACGTGCGCAAACCCAAGGAGCCACTGACTACGACGACGACAACTACGACGACCACCAGCCCAACTGAAACCACGACGACATCACCGACGGAGACCACCCAGTCGACGACGGTCGTCCCTGGGCCGCTGGGCCCGACCACCCTCACGGTGACGCTCACGCCGACGACGACGGTCGTCCCCGGGCCGCTGGGGCCGACAACCCTCACGATGACGCCCACTCTCGCGCCGACGACACCGCCGGCGCCCGGCCTGGGGCCGGCGACAACGACGCCGGCGCCGCCGGGATAGCGCTGAGCGGCGTACACCCCCGTCACCGCTACACTGGCGTGCCGTGTTGCCGTCCTCAAACTCCCTGGCTGGAGCCGGGACTCCAACCACTCAGTACCTATGCGGCAGGAGAGCAGAGTTGAGGATCACGGTTCGCAGACCGCCTACGGGCGAGGTCTCCCCGTGCCGTCACCGCCCGTCCGGCGGCGATGTTGCGCTCCGCCAATACCGTCTCCTCCTCAGAGGTAGGAAGCAGCCGGTAGCGCGACATACTGAAAACCTAACCGCCACCACCGACAGGTCACCGAAAGGAGAAGCGGTGTTTGCTCCCTTGGCCGAAGCCAGGGGCTTCCACGCCGCAAGTATCCGATGATCACCCTTGACCATGTATCCAAGCAGTACAAGTCGTCGGCTCGGCCGGCGCTCGACAACGTGTCGGTCAAGATAGACAAGGGTGAGTTCGTCTTTCTCATCGGCCCGTCCGGCTCGGGCAAGTCGACGTTCATGCGGCTGCTGCTGGCTGAGGAGTCACCCACCCACGGGGACATCCGGGTGTCGAAGTTCCACGTCAACAAGCTGGCGGGCCGACATGTCCCGAGCCTGCGCCAGGTCATGGGCTGCGTGTTTCAGGATTTCCGGCTGCTGCAGCAGAAGACGGTCTTCGAGAATGTCGCGTTCGCGTTGGAGGTCATCGGCAAGCGCGCGGAGGTGATCAACCGCGTGGTGCCCGACGTGCTGGAGATGGTCGGGTTGTCGGGCAAGGCCAACCGGCTGCCTGCTGAGCTGTCGGGCGGCGAGCAGCAGCGCGTGGCTATCGCCCGCGCGTTCGTCAACCGGCCGCTGGTGCTGCTGGCCGACGAGCCGACCGGGAACCTGGACCCGGAAACCAGTAAAGACATCATGGATCTGCTCGAGCGGATCAACCGCACCGGGACGACGGTGCTGATGGCCACTCATGACCACCACATCGTTGACTCGATGCGTCAGCGCGTCGTCGAACTGGAACTCGGCAGGCTCATCAGGGACGAGCAGCGCGGCGTCTACGGAATGGACCGCTAAGTGCGCTTCGGCTTTCTCATCAATGAAGTTCTGACCGGGCTTCGCCGCAACGTCACCATGACGATAGCGATGATCCTGACCACAGCGATCTCCATCGGGCTGTTCGGTGGCGGGTTGCTGGTGGTGCGGCTCGCTGACAACTCCCGCAAGATCTACCTCGATCGTGTGGAGAGTCAGGTCTTTTTGACCAACGACGTCTCCGCGAACGATCCGACGTGCGACGGCGATCCGTGTAAAGCGCTGCGTGCGCAGATCGAGGGCCGCGACGACGTGAAGTCGGTGCGGTTCTTGAATCGTGACGACGCCTACAACGACGCGATCAAGAAGTTCCCGCAGTACAAGGACGTGGCAGGCAAGGAAGCCTTCCCGGCGTCGTTCATCGTCAAACTCGACAATCCCGAGCAGCACAAGGGTTTTGACGCGGCGATCGTCGGCCAGCCCGGCGTGCTGAACGTCCTGAACCAGAAGGACTTGATCGACCGATTATTTGCTGTGCTCGATGGGCTGTCCAACGCCGCGTTCGCGGTGGCGCTGGTGCAGGCGATCGGTGCAGTCCTGTTGATAGCCAACATGGTTCAAGTGGCGGCCTACACCCGTCGTACCGAGATCGGCATCATGCGATTGGTCGGGGCCAGCCGCTGGTATACGCAGTTGCCGTTCCTTGTGGAGGCCATGCTGGCGGCCTTCATCGGCGTGGTGATCTCGATCGTCGGCCTGATCCTGGTGCGGGCGTTGTTCTTGGAGAATGCGCTCAACCAGTTCTATCAAGCGAATCTGATCGCCCGGATCGACTACGCCGACATCCTCTACATCGCGCCCATCCTGTTGTTCGTCGGCGTGGCGATGGCCGGTGTCACCGGCTACGTCACACTGCGGCTCTACGTCCGAAGATAATTGTGGCCAAGAAAGCAGACCCGTCGAGGTCCAGCAACAACAGGGTCGTCGCGACCAATCGCAAGGCGCGGCACAACTATTCGATCCTCGACACCTACGAGGCCGGCATCCAGTTGGTTGGCACTGAGGTGAAGAGCCTGAGGGAGGGCCAGGCGTCACTCGCCGACGCGTTCGCGACCGTGGACGACGGCGAGATCTGGCTACGCAACCTGCACATCCCGGAGTATCACCACGGCAGCTGGACCAACCATCCGCCGCGGCGCAACCGCAAACTGTTGTTGCACCGCAACGAGATTGACAACCTGGTCGGCAAGATCCGGGATGGCAACCTGACGCTGGTGCCGCTGTCGCTGTACTTCTCGGACGGCAAGGTGAAGGTGGAGCTGGCGCTGGCCCGCGGCAAGCAGGCCCACGACAAACGGCAGGACATGGCCCGGCGCGACGCGCAGCGCGAAGTGACGCGCGAGCTGGGCCGCCGTGTCAAAGGCATGACCTGACCGGCCCGCTGGAAGGGCCGGCACTGGCGCTGGCATCGGCGCTGGGCTACGGCATCAGCGACTTCGTCGGCGGCCTGGCGTCGCGCCGGGTCGCGGCGCTGCGCGTCGTGCTGGTGTCATATCCGATCGCGATGGTGCTGCTGGCGGTGCTGGCGTCGATCGTCGGCGGACAGGTCACCGGAGGCGCCGTCTTCTGGGGCGGGCTGTGCGGAGTCTCGCAGGCGTTTGGCGTGTGGTGGTTCTACGCCGCTCTCGGGTCGGGACCGATTTCGGTGGTGTCGCCGCTGACGGCGGTGTTGGTGGCCGCGGTGCCCGTCGGCGTCGGTCTGGTAACAGGGGAGCGGCCGGGATTCATCGCGGTGGTCGGCGTGCTGCTCGCGTTGATCGCGGTGGTGCTGGTCTCGCGGGAAGCCACCGACGAGGACGTCAGGCCGCACAAGTTCACCGCAACCGTCGCATGGCTGACCGTCGGCTCGGGTCTGGCGTTCGGACTGAACTTCGTGCTCATCCACCAGGCCCCGACGGAGGCAAGGCTGTGGCCGCTCGTCTTCGCCCGCATCTCGGCCAGCGTGCTGGTGATCGCGATCGCCGCCGTGAGCTCCAATCTGCGACCGCCCACGGGCCTGCCGCTGAAGCTGGCCGTGATGGCCGCGCTGCTCGACACCGGCGCCAACGTCGCGATGCTGCTCGCGCTGCACGCGTCGCTGTTGTCGCTGGCCGGCGTGCTGATGTCGCTGTACCCGGCCGCGACGGTGCTGCTGGCGATCGTCGTGCTGCGCGAGCGCGTCACCCGATGGCAGACGGTCGGCATGGTGCTGGCGCTGGTGGCGGTTGCGATGATCGCCGCCGGCTAGTTGTCGCTTCCGGCGGGCGGCATTTTGCGCACGCTCGCCCGCGGGTATGCGTCACCCAGCTGCCACCCGTACGGAAGGACGAGCGATGACGCAGACCGCGGGCGTTGCGGTGCGCTCCCGATCGGAGCTGCCGCAGAGCATGCGAGCGATGGTGCTTCACGAGTGGGGTGGTGAATTCCGCGCCGAGGAGCGCCCCGTGCCGCAACCTCAATACGGCCAAGTGCTGGTGAGGGTCTCGGCGGTGGGCGCGGGCATCACCAACGAGCTGGCCCGTCAGGGCGTGCTGGGTGGATCACTGCCGCGCATCCATGGCCATGAACTCTCCGGCGAAGTCGTCGCGCTCGGGCCGGGAGTCCAGCAGTGGAGCTTCGGTGACCGCGTCACCACGACGTTCTATCTGTTGTGCGGCCATTGCCAGTGGTGCACGTCGGGCCGTGAAACGTTGTGTGAGAACTTCGGTGGATTCATCGGCATCGCTGTCGACGGCGCGTTCGCAGAGTACGTCACGCTGCCGGCTGAAAATCTGATTCGCATACCCGACGGCGTCGACTTTCACGATGCGGGGATCATTTCCGATGCCGTCGCGACCGGTTACCACGTGGTGACCGAACGCCTGCGGCTGCGCGCGGGCCAGCGGGCGGCCGTGATCGGCGGCGGCGGAGGCCTTGGCGTGCACGTGCTTCAGATGATGCGGGCCTTCGGTGCGTACACGATCGCGGTCGAGGTCGATCGAGCCAAGGCCGACGAAATCGAAAGGCGGGGACTCGCCGATGCTGTGGTCGTGCCGGATGGCGATTCCTGGGCGGATCAATTACGCGAAGCCGCCGGCGACCGGGTTTCCGGAATCGTCGACACTGTCGGCACCGAAGCGACCCTGGAGCAGGGTTTCGCCGCGCTCGGCCGGGCGGGGACGCTCGCCACACTCGGCCATGTCCCGGGTGCGCGACCGCGGGTCGATCCGGAGCGGCTTCTGCTCGAGGAGCTAGTGGTGACCGGCACCCGGTACGCGACCCGCGCCGAGATCAATCAGACGATGGAGCTCGTGAGGCTAGGACGCGTACGGCCGATCGTTGGCGCGAGCATGCCGCTCGAACAGCTCAACGAAGCGCTTGACAGCGCGATCGCGCAAAGGGTCTTCGGCCGGATCGTGCTAGACGTGGCCGAGCCGGACTAGGCGCGCATTTCGCGCACGCTCGCGAGCCGCGAGCGCTACGTTCTGGCGAGTGAGCAGCCCTTCGCGTCCCGTGACGACCCTCGACAAATCCGATGTCCTCGACGGATTGTTCGCCGTGTGGGACGAAATCGAGGACGTCGTCGCGCGGCTGACCGAGGAGCAGTGGCAGGCGGCGACGCCATTGCCGGGGTGGTCAGTACACGATGTCGTCGCGCATGTGATCGGGACCGAGTCGATGTTGCAGGGCGCCGACACTCCCGAAGCCGATGTCGACGTGTCAACGCTCAAGCACGTCCGCAACGACGTCGGCGTCCTGAACGAACGCTGGGTGCGCAAGCTACGTGGCATCAGTGCAGCGGACCTGCTCGACCGGTTTCGCGGCACCACGGCTAACCGGCGCGAGGCGCTGACGGGCATAGGTGATGCGGAATGGAACCAGATCACCGCAACGCCGGGTGGCCCGGACACCTACGGACGGTTCATGCGCGTGCGGGACTTCGACTGCTGGATGCACCTTCACGACATTCGTGACGCACTCGACCAACCCGCGGATAACCCGGCGGGTCCAGCGTCGAAGCTGGCGCTCGATGAGATGGCGGCCAGCATGGGGTTCGTCGTCGGCAAGCTCGGCGGCGCCCCAGACGGCTCGCGGGTGGCGATCGAGCTGACGGGTCCGCTGCGGCGCACCATCAGCGTCGCCGTCGAGGGCAGGGGCAGGGTGGTCGACGACTTCGGCGGCCAGGAGCCGACGGCGGCGATCACCCTGGACGGGCTGCTGTTCACCCGGCTGGCCGGCGGCCGGACCACCCCGGTGCAGCACCGAGACGCCATCACGTACGGGGGCGACGAGACGGTCGGCCGGCGGGTCGTCGAACACCTCAATTTCGTCATTTGACCAGCCGAAACACGCCCACGGGGGATGAAAGTCTTGGCCTCGGCTGTTATGCCTGGCGTACTATTGACTGTCCTGCCGAAAATCGGCGGGGATGCGCGGGGCTGAACGGTTTCGACTTCGAGCATCGAATCAAGGGAAGCGTGCCGGTGCAGGCAAGAGACCACCGTAAGCGTCGTTGCAACCAATTAAGCGCCGATT
>JAJKIB010000097.1 GCA_021154745.1 Mycobacterium sp. | reverse complement strand
GACCGGAGCCGACCGCTCGCGATCGCGTTCACAAGCGGTCGATTTCACGGGATAACCGGGCGCGCTCGAGATAATACGGCGGGGAGTACCGACGCCGATGTGATGCGTTCCTTGTCCCCGCCAACGCTCGCCACAGGCCGGTGAGGAGCCGGTGGCCGGCCCCCAGGCCCGGGCGGCTGTCTCGCCGGTTGAGGTGCAGGCCACTGAGGCTGTGATCACCGTGGGGTGGGGGGTCATTGGGGGCATCCGAGGTCATTACGGATGCCCTTGGTCGCTCCTGCATTGCACTCATCTCCATGCGCATCGGGCCAACGAAGCCATGCCGGATCGGTCGGCATGCTGCTACAACAGACGTTTTACGTTATTTGTCAGTACATTACCTGTGATGTTATATGTCAAGCTTTTTGGCGTCATTGTGTGGAACTAACATGTCACAAGACGAATGTCGTAATATGTAATATGTGTCCACCGCTTCAACCCCCGCAGTCGGGCAGTCGAACTCACCATGATCGTCGATCCACGCGATCGGATCCTGACTGCCGCTGAACGCTGTATCGAGCGTCACGGCATCCGTAAGACCACGATGGAGGACGTTGCGGCCGAGGTCGGGTTGTCGCGGCCTGGTGTCTACCGTTACTTCGCCGATCGCGACGATCTGCTCGTCGAGCTGATCTCACGGCAAGCCCGGGTGTTGGTCGACCGGGCCCAAGAGTTCATCGCCCGCCAGACCAGACTTCCGGACCAGGCCGTAGAGGGGCTTCTCTACATCGCCGATCAGGGCCGCCGCGACCCGCTGACGCGGCACTTGATCGAACCCGACGGCACCAGCCTTGGCCGACGAATGGCAGATTTGCGGATACTGCAGATCCTCACAGCCGAGCTCTGGGATCCATTCCTCGATGCCGCCTTGGCCAACAATGAACTGCCACGTGGGCTGTCTCGGTCGGACATCATCCTCTGGCTGCACAGCCTTGGACTGATGCTGATGCGCGGTCTCGAGCATGGAGACGCCGATCTCGAGCGCTACCGGTCCATCCTGCGTCGCTTCGTCGCCCCAGCATTCGCAGTCTCACAGGCATAGGTCGGCGACTGATCAACGGGTCCCGTCACAGGGTCGGGGATTCGAGCGGCGGACTCTCGATTGTCATCGCGGCGTTACCGTTTAGCGAAACGACGAGTGATGCATCCGCTCCACTTCGATGACGTGAACCGCCTTACGCGTGTGTCTCAAGGGCTGGTAAGAGCAACCAGCTGCCGTAGTTTCGTCGTGGTTGGCAGTCGGTCGACCCGAACCGCTGTCGGAATGTGGATCGAACACGGAACCAAATAGTCTTCGACGAGGCGGCGAAGGTACCGCTCGTCCTTGTGCCCAACGTAGGCGTGCAACCACGTTATGCACTGTTGCACCAGATCGGGTCGCAGCGCGATTCGCTTGACGGCGACCGATTTGACCAGACCCCGAATCGCGGCGAATGTTTCACCAGCGCCGATTGCCATAAAGACATGGTTGCGTTCAATCGCGCTCAGTTGCGGCGTGACGGCTTCAGCGAGCGCCCATGCCAAGGCAGTTTCTTGCACGAGTATCGCCATGGTCATCGCCCGCTCGTAGTTCGCACTGGCTCAACGATGGAGCCCAGTGCCGCCGCAATCCCGGAGCCGTGCATTGATTTTCGTAAGCCGCAACTGCGAGTGACGATCATCCAATGTTCAATCGCGACTGTCATGTCAGCCAAGAACCTTCACGACTTCCCACGGGCAGACCACGCGCACGCTACCCTCCGTCGTCTTGACCTGGATGAGGATTGTGCCGACGTCCGTGATCGTGCCGACACGCGTCCCCACTCGCACCTCGTCACCGATGTGAAGTATCACTTGCATACCTCCGGGGTCTCCAAAACCATTGCCATCATGGGTACTTGCGCCCGCAGGAACGTCACGGCCATCGCCGTCCGAAATCGAGTCGAGGGATGGCCAACTCGCAGCGCGGATGCCAAGACAGTTGGCCTCTTCCGTTGCGCCAGTACACTTTGTATCTAATCGCGTCCGTGTCGACAATTGTGCCGACGCCGCGCATGTTGTCGGCTCGTAGCAGCACGGTATCGCCGACAACCGGGTTGCGCGGATTGCGCCCGACAATCATCGGCCACCGCCGCCCGATCGATGCTTGATTTCAGCGACGAACAATCGCCCTTGGTTGTCTACGACGTCCCAAGAGAAGGGACCGCGCAACTGTGTAATGCCCAGCGTATGGACGATGCGGCGGGCATCCATCTCGGAACGGATATCGGCTAGTCGCCGTCCGTCACTAGTGGTGAGCATCCACATGGCTACGGCCGTATGCGTAGAGCTCATTAACGAAGTCCGGATCGACCTCGGGGTGTGCAGGGACCGCCAACACGGTTGCGACGATCAGGTCTTCAGTGAGCCTTGTTATGTTCATGGGAGCACTTTCTTCACACGTGATTTGTTGCTTGAGCGGACGACTACCGCCCGGATTGGATATCTGGCGTATGCGGGCGACGCCCTTGAGATCGGCGCAGTACGTTCACAGGATGGCCATCGAGACCGATCGGCCAGACTGATCGCTGCCGTTTACGCGCAGGCGCGTCGAAGTGGACTGCCGGCCAATTGAGCCGGCTGATGCTGTCTGCCGGGTCCGGTCATCACACTCCTCGACGTTCTACTCGATCCACACCGGCTGCGGTATCGCTTACTTTCAGCTGTCGCAGTGGTGTGAAGACTGACGAATAACGTTTTTTGTCAGTCTGCACCCGCTCGGTCAGGCTGTCAAGAGATGCGGTCACTGCTCGTTGCAATGTTTAAAACATCTGACGAGACTCGTCGTATGTATTGCCACACGGTGTGGCACGTAAGGGTCCAGGCAATCCAGCTGATGACGGCAGGTTCGTCGTTCGACGAGGTGTTCATCGCCGACCTACACCATCAGCGATCTGGCGCGCGTCGGACCAACTGTGGCCAGCGGGCTGGTCAGCGATCAGGCGGGGTCGAGCACCGGATCACGGGGCGGTCGAGCCGGCGAATGCGGGCGCGACGAAGCGACGCAGTATCGACCGGTAGCGCTTGAGGTCGCCCTCACCATCGTCCATTCCCCGCATCACCAATTTCGTGAGGTTGCCCAACCACAAGTGGATGTCAGCTCGGGGCAGCCCGGGGGGCAGTTCATTGTTAGCGATGGCAGTGTCGAGGTAGGGATCCCAGATCTCGGCCCTCATCATCTCCGACATTCCCGATGTCGTCATTCGTCGACTCAGGCTTGAGCCGTCCGTGTCGATCGCGTAGCGCGTCAGCGGATCGCGGCGGGCATTGTCGGCGATGTTGAGCACACCCTCGATGAGCTGATCCGGCAGGCTGCTCTGCCGGGAGATCGACTTATGTGCCCGCTCGTTTATCACTCGTGCGTGCCGTGCGATCAGTTCGACGAGCAGGTCGTCGCGATCAGCGAAGTAGCGATAGACGCTTGGCCGCGACAGTCCCACCTCGGACGCAACGTCGTCCATCGTGGTCTTGCGGATTCCGTGACGATCGATGCAGCGTTCCGCGGCGGTCAGGATGCGCTCGCGTGCATCGTCCGTACTCGCGGATTCGGCTGGCTGGTTGCGGGATCCTCGAGGCATGGACCTCATGTTACACATTTCGTCAGCCGTCCGGCGATCTTTGCCTCGAGTGTTATCCGGTTACCGGCCTACTTGACACGTGCCGACCGCCGGTAGACACTGACTGCTGACACTTTGCGTTATTTGTCAGTATCAACGTAGGGCATTCGTACAGCCTGAGCGAAGGAGTGCAATGACTCGCCTTGTCAAGCGCACATGGGTACCTCTGGTCATGGTGATCGTGGTCGCCATTGCAGCGTTCACGGTCTCGCGGCTGCACGGGATCTTCGGCTCGAACATGTACCGCCCGGATGCCGGCAATGCCGATGCGATCGTTCAGTTCAACCCCAAACGCGTGTTGTATGAGATTTTCGGCCCGGCGGGAACAGTCGCCGACATCAACTACCTGGATGAGAATGCTCAGCCGCAGCGTGTTGATGGCGCGACGTTGCCGTGGTCATTCGAGCTCGTCACAACGCTGACCGCGGTTGCCGCGAACGTGGTGGCACAGGGCGACAGCGACTCCATTGGTTGCCGCATCACGGTCAATGGTGATGTGCGCGAAGCGAATTCGGTTGATGCATACCATGCCCAGACCTCTTGCTTGGTGAAGTCCGCATGAGCAACCGACACACCTTGCCCTCCGACGCAGAAAAGCGGCCGTTCATCGCGCGAACGATCCGGTCGTTGTCGGTGCCGATCATCCTGGGCTGGCTGGCGCTAACGATCGTCGTCAATGTTGTTGCGCCGCAGCTGGAAGAGGTCGGCGCGGCGCACTCAGTACCGATGACCGCCAAGGACGCTCCGTCGACGATCGCGATGATGCGCATCGGCAAGAACTTTCAGCAGTTCGATTCCGACACCACGGCCATGGTGTTGTTGGAGGGTCAGGACAAGCTGGGCGATGACGCGCACCGGTTCTACGACACGCTGATCCAAAAGCTGTCCGCGGATACGACGCATATCGAGCACATCAACAACTTCTGGGGTGACCCGCTGACCGCGGCTGGCTCCCAGAGCAGTGACGGCAAGGCCGCCTATGTTCAGCTGAATCTGCGCGGCGACCAGGGTGGCACCGAAGCCAACGATTCGGTAGCCGCGGTGCAGCACATCGTCGACAGCGTGCCCCCGCCGCCGGGAGTCAAGGCCTACGTGACCGGTCCCGGGCCGCTCGCCACCGATAGGCGCGTGTACGGCGACGAAGGTGCAAAGAAGATCACCCTCGTCACCCTGGTGGTGATCCTGGTCATGCTGCTGCTGGTCTACCGCTCGTTTTTCACCACTATCTTCATGCTTTTCACGATCGGGATCGAATTGCTGGCCGCGCGCGGTGCGATCGCGGTCATGGGCAATAACAACCTCATAGGCCTGTCCACCTTTGCGGTCAATCTTCTGATCGTGCTGGCGATAGCGGCATCGACCGACTACGCGATCTTTTGGGTTGGCCGCTATCAGGAGGCCAGATCGCGGGGACTGGATCGTAAAGCCGCCTATTACAACATGTTCAGCGGCACCGCCCATGTGATCGTGGGGTCGGGCCTGACGGTCGCCGGGGCGATGTATTGCATGAGCTTCACCCGGCTTCCCTACTTCAACAGCCTCGGTGCGCCGTGCGCGTTGGGTCTGCTGGTGGTACTGGCGGCCTCACTGACGCTGGGGCCGGCAATGGTTGTCGTGGCCAGCCGGTTCGGGGTCTTCGACCCCAAACGAGCCCACAGCGAGCGGGGGTGGCGCCGCATCGGCACCGCGGTCGTGCGCTGGCCCGGGCCGGTTCTCGCCGCCGCCACCATGGTCGCCCTGGTCGGGTTGATCGCGCTACCGGCATACACGACCAACTACAACGACCGCTACTACATCCCTGCCTACACCCCCGCCAACATCGGATACCACGCCTCGGATCGGCACTTCCCGCAAGCCCGCATGGAGCCCGAACTGTTGATGGTCGAGGCCGATCACGACCTGCGCAACCCGGCCGACATGCTGGTGCTGGACCGCATCGCCCGCGGCATCTTCCACATTCCTGGTATCGCCCGGGTGCAGAACATCACCCGACCGCTGGGCACCCCTATCGACCACAGCTCGATCCCGTTCCAGATCAGCATGCAAAGCAGCCAAACCATCATGAACCAGAAATACATGCACGACGCCATCGACAATCTGAACAAGGTGAGCGATGAGCTGCTAGTGACCATCAACATCAGCCAGCACATCGCAGACCTTACGCATCAACTCACTGGCGTCACTCATGACTTGACTGGCCAGACCCATCAAATCCAGGCCGACACCGAAGATCTGCGCGACCACGTCGCCGACTTCGACGACTTCTTCAGACCGATCCGCAACTACTTCTACTGGGAACCCCACTGCTTCGACATTCCGATCTGCTGGTCGCTGCGATCGGTGTTCGACACCCTCGACGGCATCGACAAGCTGACCGACGACATTGGCAACGTGACCAAGGACATCGACAAGGTCGACGCGATCCTGCCGCAATTGGATGCCACCTTGCCGCAATTGATCACCACCCTCACGACGGTACGAGGGCTGACGATGGCAACGTCAAGCACCTTCTCCGGCCTCATCAATCAGATGGACGCCTTCTCCCAGAACGCCACCGTCATGGGGCAAGCGTTTGACGCGGCCAAGAACGATGACTCCTTCTACCTGCCACCCGAAGCGTTCCAGAACCCAGACTTCCAAAGAGGTCTGAAGTTGTTCTTGTCCCCCGATGGCAAATCCGCGCAGTACATCATCACCCACAAGGGCGATCCGGCCACCCCAGAAGGCATCTCGCACATCGACCCCATCATGCAGGCGGCAAGCGAGGCGGTGAAGGGGACGCCCCTGGAGAGCGCCAATCTGTACTTGGGCGGCACCGCGGCCACCTACAAGGACATGCGCGACGGCTCCACCTACGACCTGCTGATCGCCGTCACCGCATCGATATGCCTGATCTTCATGGTCATGCTCGGCCTCACCCGAAGCCTGGTCGCCGCCGCGGTGATCGTCGGGACGGTCACTGTCTCGCTGGCCTCCTCCTTTGGGCTTTCGGTGCTGCTCTGGCAGCACCTCCTGCACATGCCACTGAACTGGCTGGTGCTACCGATGGCCATCGTGATCATGTTGGCCGTGGGATCCGACTACAACCTGCTGCTGGTCTCCCGGTTCCAAGAAGAGATCCACGCCGGGCTGAAGACCGGCATCATCCGCTCCATGGGCGGCACCGGCGGGGTGGTCACCGCCGCCGGGTTGGTGTTCGCTTTCACCATGGGGTCGATGATCAGCAGCGACCTACGCATCGCCGGCCAAATCGGATCCACGATCATGCTCGGACTGCTCTTCGACACGCTCGTCGTGCGATCCTTCATGACGCCGTCGATCGCGGCGCTGCTTGGACGGTGGTTCTGGTGGCCGCGACGCGTGCACACCCACGCCGCCCCCCAGCCGGCTGCTAGCTCCCCCGCTCGCAGTCCATCGGCAGAAGACACGGCCACCACTCAGCCGCTCGGGATGGGTGCGATGAGTCCCGAAGGACAGCAATGAGATACCGGAAGCTATCTGCGCTTGCGTCCATCACGGCTGCAGCGGTCACGCTCGCCGCTCCGGCCCACGCCGACGTCGATACCGATTTCGCCAATCAACTGCACATCTACGGCATCTACGGACAGCGCGATTACAACGCATGGCTGGCCAAGATCACCTGTAAGCGACTGGGCAATGGGGTAGACAGCAGTGCCGAGAAGTCTGCAGTATTCCTGTCGCACAACCTGCCACGGGGCACCGACACCGCGCAGACGTGGCAATTCCTGGCCGCTGCAATCGACACGTATTGCCCCGAGCAGCAGCCGATGCTGACAGCGGTCGCGGAACCAAACCGATGATTTGAGGAGGTACCCATGCACCGACTAGGGCTCACGCGAATCCGCCCCATTTCGCGAGCCGTGATCGCCCTCCTCACAGGAGCATTGGCGGCTACGGCATTCCCCGCAGTCGCGGCGGCCGATGCGACCGACGACTACCCCATCCCCCACCGGATGATCGTGACGACGTGTACCGCCGAGCAGATCCTCGCGGCGGCAAGAGACTTCGCGCCTATCTACTACGAGCGCTACATTATTGACAAGCACAACAAGTCACCCGAGGTCCAGCAAGCCGCGATCGACAACGCGCACTATTTCTACTCGCTCAGCCCAGCGGATCGCCGCGCCTACTCGGAACAGATGGTGACAAACTTCGCCGATCCGATGACCGCGTCATGGCACAACTGGGCGAAGATCTTCTTCAACAACAAAGGCGTTGCCGCAAAGGAAACTGACCATTGCGCCGACTACCCGCCGGACGACATGTCCGTATGGGACGGCTGAGCCATGTACTACGAGTCCGATGGCGTTCCAGCGATGGACCTGAGGAAGGCAGCTACCGCCATCGCGGCACTCGTTGTCGCGATGTTCGGCACGGCCGGGGTTGCCCAAGCCGATCCAACGCTCCCGGACGGACCTCGAACGACCATCGACGGTGATGGCACGTATGCGGTTGGGACAGAGATTGCACCGGGCATCTACAGCTCTGCGCGGCCGGTCGCCGATAGCCCGTGCTACTGGAAACGCCTCAATGGCACCACTGTGGTCGATGATGCGCTGAGCAAGAAGCCTCAAGTTGTTCAGATCGGCTCGGGCGATACGGCTTTCAAAACGGACCGCTGCCAGCAGTGGCAGATGGTCGACTGTGCGGCGACTTGCCCTCTCGCCGAGGAGGATCCCCACGATGTGGTCGGTGAACTACG
>JAJKIB010000096.1 GCA_021154745.1 Mycobacterium sp. | reverse complement strand
GAAGCAAAAGCGAAGAACGACAAGGGCACTGCGCCTGGACCGCGGCACACTCCGCGCACCGAGAAGCCGCGTGGTCGGCGTAAGACCCGCATCGGCTACGTGGTGTCGGACAAGATGCAGAAGACCATCGTGGTCGAGCTCGAGGACCGGGTGAAGCACCCGCTCTACGGCAAGATCATCCGCACCACCACCAAGGTGAAGGCGCACGACGAGAACGGCATCGCCGGTGTCGGCGACCGGGTTTCGCTGATGGAGACCCGTCCGCTGTCGGCCACCAAGCGCTGGCGGCTCGTCGAGATTCTCGAAAAGGCCAAGTAGCCTTCTCGCGCTAGACAAAAGCCTCCGGCATGCCGGAGGCTTTTTGTCGCTGCGCCGCCGGCGTTCAGAACGCCTAGTGGCTACTGGTTGTTCTTGGCTTCGCGCCACTCCCGCTCGAACGGCAGCCGCCAGGCATTGGGCGCGATCAGTTGATGGATCGCGTTGGGGCCCCATGTCCCTGGCGGGTAGGACTTGACGGGTGGCGGGTCGGCCAGCAAGTCGGCTGATCGCTCCCAGAGCGACTCGATGCCCTCGGCGGTGGTGAACAACGTGTGGTCCCCGCGCATCGCGTCCAGGATCAGCCGTTCATATGCCTTCAGCACATCGCTGATGGTGTCGACTTCCTGCGTCGAAAACTGCATCGACAGTTTGTCGAGCTTCATGCCGGGGCCTGGCCGCTTGCCGTAGAACGACAGCGACACCTTGGACGCGTCGGCGAGGTCGAATGTCAGGTGGTCCGGCCCCTGGGACCCGACGCCAGAGCCGGGCGGGAACATCGTGCGCGGCGCCTCCTTGAAGGCGATCGAGATGACACGAATCCCCTCGGCCATTCGCTTGCCCGTGCGCAGATAGATCGGCACGCCGGCCCACCGCCAGTTGTCGAGGCCGACTTTGAGCGCGATGAACGTCTCGGTGTCGGAATCCCTTGCCACGCCCTCAGTCTTGCGATACCCGCTGAATTGGCCGCGGACCACGTTGGCCGGGTCGACGGGCAGCAGCGACCGGAATACCTTGTTCTTCTCCTCGCTGATGGCGCGGGGCTCCAACGCGGTCGGCGGCTCCATCGTTACGAAGGCCATCACCTGAAACAGGTGGGTGACGACCATGTCCTTGTAGGCGCCGGTGTTCTCGTAGAAATTTGCGCGTTCGTCCAGGCCGAGGGCCTCGGGGATATCGATCTGAATATGGTCGATGAAGTTGCGGTTCCAAATCGGCTCGAAAAGGCCGTTGGCGAACCGGAAGGCGAGGATGTTCTGCGCGGCCTCCTTGCCGAGAAAGTGGTCGATGCGAAAGATCTGCTCCTCGCGGAAGGTCTCGTGCACAAAGTCGTTGAGCGCGACCGCAGTTGCCAGGTCGGTGCCGAACGGCTTCTCCATCACGACGCGCGATCGGTCCACCAGTTTCGCGTCGCGCAGCGTGGTGATCACCGCTCGGGCGGCCTTCGGTGGCACCGACAGATAGTGCAGCCGGCGGACTTGCGGCCCGAGCTTGTCCTCGGCAGTGGCAACGGCCGCGGCCAGCGCCTCGGGACCCGCGCTCTGCGGCACATAGGTGACCGTCTTAGCGAAGCGGGCCCACTGTTCCTTGGTGAGTTTGTGCGTCCCGAAGTCGTCGATCGCCGCTTTGGCCACTTCGTGGAACTCGTCTGTGGTGATGTCCTCCAGTGAGGTGGCGACGATCTCGATGTTGGGTGCCAGCTCGGACTGGTCCAGATAGGCCAGGCCAGGAATCAACTTGCGTCTCGCTAGGTCGCCCGTCGCCCCGAAGAGCACGACCACGTGAGGGTCGACCGCGATGTCGTCCTGCCGGTACGGGCGTGAACCGGGTGCCGGATAGGAGATCGTCTGCGCTTTGCTGGTCGTCACCCTTCTTAACGTTGCACGACAGGCTGCACTTTAAACACCGGGTGCTCCCGTGCCGATCGCACAAAATCGTCGTCTGACGACTCCATGTCGACGTCGAGATACGGGAGGACAAAGTAGCGCCGGAAGATACGAACAATGAGCCGCGGAATGCCGGGCGGGCCGTTGAGCAAGCTGAAACGCAGGATCGGGCCGGCTTGCTCAGGAGACAATTCGATCGCGGTGATCTTCTCGGTTACCTGGCCGCGCCGCAGTTCGGCCCGCCCGTCAGCGGCGCGAAGATTGCGCACCCAATTGACGACACCGTACGACGCAACCAGGTACCGGTTGTCGCCATGAGGAAACACGACAACCGGGACATTCACCGGTCGCCCCGTCTTGCGGCCGGCAACCGTCAGAACGGCGAATGTTCCGATCCTGACGCCTGCGTGGATGAGCGATCGCATCACGGCGTTGTTGGAACGCACAAAGAGCCCGACTCGATACGGTTTCGGCATCACTACTCCCCGGTGGCCTCGATGACGACGCGGTAGATCGCCGGGTGGGCCGCGACCGCGAACTCCTGCATGGATCGCTGCGCGCTCTGCTGAAAGACGTCCTGCGCCGTCGCGGCGTGCAACGCCTCGGAGCTGTCCCACTCGGCGACATTGACCAACTGGAATCGCGCATCCGGATTCAGCGCGCGGTGCAGCCGTAGCGAACGGAAACCAGGTTGTCTGCCCAAAAACTCGGCGCGTTCCTGCCACTGCTGCAGAAACGATTCGACGTCGTCGGCGCAGATCTCGAAAACGTTGATGAGGGTAACCGGTCCGTTTTCCATTCCTGCTCCTATCGCATGATCAAAAAGGTCCTATGTCCTTGACGTAGCGGGGGAGCCAGATATGACGGAATGGACGCGCAGCCACAATGCCACCAGGATGCTTGGAGCATATTACAGGTAGTTTGCTAATTGACGCGGGTCGTCGGGATACCATCGCCTAATGCGGGTGTTTGCGAGGGCGTCATTATCATGCGGTGTGGCGATGGCCGTCCCAGTGCTGGCCCTACTGGCCTCGGGACTATTCACCTCGCTTGCCATGGCGTCTCCTGGCGAAGACCCCTCGTCCTCCGAACAGATGACGCTGAACCTGAAGTCGATTGGCCTGGACAACAATCTCGCCCTGTATGGCCTGCAAGGAACGCAATCGCTAACCATCCCGGTGCAGCCTGGATTAGCTCCGTCTGCGCTGAATGCCCTCGTCGAATTGCCCATTGGCGTGCGCGGGGGCACGTTCACCGTCTCACAGGACGATCGAACGCTTTCGCGTGTACCGCTGCCCGTCGATTTCCGCGCGCCGGTGTCCGTCCCATTAGACGGCGCCCAAGTGGTGGACAACGCGGTCACGGTTCTCGTGCGCAGTTATCTCGATCCGCTCGAGGGCTATTGCCTCTACGACCCGACGGTGCCGCTACGCCTCAGCAACGCATCGGTCTCCTTTACCGGCGTCGAAGCGGCACCGGCCACCATCGCAGACTTCCTTCCGCCCGTGCTTCAAAAGCTCACGCTCTTCATTCCAGCCTCGCCCTCGCATGCGGAATCGGATGCGGCGATACGCGTGGCTACGACGGTAGTGGCGCATTACGGCAAGCAGAACACCGTTGTCACGGTGGCGCCGTTGGCAGACGGACAGACGGCACCACCAGAACCGTCGCCGCCACTGGAGCGCCAGATCGTCATTCGGGAGGGCCCCAGTCGGGGGCTCGAGCTCGTGGGTGGTGATGCGGGCGTTCCATCGCTACTGATCGGCGGGCCTCCCGATGAGCTCGTCAACCAGACTCGTGCGCTGTCCGGTGACATCGGCAGGCTTGCATTGAGTTCGAAAGCTGTTGCTGGGCCGCTTCGGTCGGCGCCGCAATTGCCGCCAGACGCCACAACTTTGCGACAACTCGGCCAACCGGGTGTCAATGCAACGGCGTTGGCGCCACAGGTGTCGATCGCTTTGGACCAGACGCGGCTGGGCAGGCCGTCGCATGACGTTCGGGTACGGCTGCGTGGGTCGTATACCCCTCTTCCGTCATCGGTGGGCGGTCAATTGGTTGCCGCGATCGGCGGTGAGACCATTGACCGCTGGCCGGCCGACAACACGGGCATCATCGACCGCTGGGTGAACGTCCCGGACCGGCAGCTGCAGCGCTACGCGAATCTCGGTGTCGTGATGAACATCACCGGAAACACCGGACGTTGCGGGGAGTTTCAGCCGATCACACTGACCATTGACGGCGACAGCCCGGTGGAGAGCAGGCTCGCCAAACCACCGCTGCCCGCCGGGTTCCAGGCCTTGCCCCAGGCGCTGATGCCTAGGGTGCAAATCGGTATGGGTGACAAATTCGACGACACGCGGCGGGCACTCACTATTCTCGTCGGGCTACAGCGCCTCAGTGCGCTGCCGATCGACACCGCCGTAACTACCCTCGACGAGGCGATCGCCACGCCACTTCCGGCTGTTCTGGTGAATGCGGCTGGCTGGACCGACGAACGGCTCACCTTGCCGGTCGCGGCGGATTCAAACGGCGACATCGCCGTCAATAACGCCGACGGAACAGATCAAGAAGGCAAGCTCAGGCTCGAACCGTCGCTGCGCTTCGGCTCGCTGCAGACAACGTATGACGGCAACCGGACAGTGGTGATCGCCACCTCCAATGACGCCCCAGATCAGCTGGACGACCTTCTGGTGTGGCTCGATTCGGACGCCGAGCACTGGTCACGGTTGACGGGCAACGCGCTCATCGCAGCGCCGGGCCATGTCCCGGTGGTGGTGGGAAGCGCGCCCCAACAACATCCGGCCGTCGTCGAGTCCAAAGACCTTTCGGTGCCGTTGTGGAGTATCGGTGCCGGCATCGCCACCCTGGTTGTCGTCGCCGGCGGGCTGATCATCCTGCGCCGCAGGCGGTCTCGGAGCCAGTCGTGACGACAACCGCAATCACGGCGCCCGATAGTGGCGCGCGGCGTCCGCCGCAAAGGGAAGGCGAGCACCCGGCCTACCGCCTGATTGCGCGGTGGGCGTTGATATCGGTTTTGACCGGCATCGGCTTCCGCGAGAGCTTCTACAGCATCGGGTTGACCGCGCACGAGGGCGGCCTCGGCGGCTTCGCCTGGACCGTGCCGACCGTCGCCATCCTGGTAGCTGTTGGGGTGGCGCGCCGCAACCGCACCGAACTTCCGATACACGACCGGCAAGTCGACATCATCGTCGGAACCATGGGCTTGGTGCTGGCCCTCCTCATTCACTGCGTGCTGCTGCAGCGCTATGCGTTGTATTTTCATCTCCTCCGGCTTGATCTGCTGGCGATGTGGCTCTTCGTCCTCAGCAGCAGCATTGTGCTGTTCGGCCTTCGCCCGGTCAGTCGGTTCGCCTGGGTGTGGGCAATGATGTTCTTGATCTTCGCGCTGCCCTACTACATGCTGGTGATCTTTCTCGGCGGCGGAAACTACGCCGCCGGTGCTGCGGCGTTGCTCATCGCCGGCGTTGGGAGCGGGATAGCGGTCGGTCGCACCACGCGGCGCGGTGTGGTGGGATCGCTGCTCGCGTGGGTCGTGGGTTTCGCAGTGCTGACGACGATCAGCGTGCTGTTCCCCGACACGCCGCTGTGGATGTATCAAGAGGTACCGGCGGTCACCGCTGTGGCCGTCGTCGGTCTGGTCATGTACCTGGCAGCGCGCCGCGGAATGCCGAAGCGTGTGCTCGATCGCAAGGTGGAACCGCTTGCTGCCAAGCAGGTCTGGGCGGGCGTGCCGCTGGTCATCGCCGTCGGAGTGGCGTTAGCGTTTGTGCACCTTCCGGCCAACGTCGGAGCAGCGCCGGTCGACAGGGCCAGCCCCCATACCCTGGTTGCCGGCGAGCCCCTCGTCGCGCCGCCCGGCTGGGTGACCACGCAGATGCAGGACTACCGCGACGTCAAGAGGCTCTATGGCGGCGACTCCGTTCTGGTACGGCAGTGGATGACAGCGGCGGCGGGAGACCCTCGGTTCGACAAGTTTTCTCGCCCACGAACGTTGGTGGTGGACAGCCTTGTGAGTCATCGTCCGTTCTCGTTGGGGGTGTATCCCGCCCGGGTGTTGTACGGCTTGACCGGGGCTCGGTTCAGCGCAGTGCGGTCGGTCGACCTTGGAATGGGTCTGACTGGCCAGATGGTGTCGGTCGTCGACGACGACCTGCTGATCACCTGGAACGCGATTCAGTTTGCCTGGGGCGATCGTGAAGTGGCCCAGCGTGTCTCGATCTTCGCCGTCGACAACCACGACCCCAACGCGCCGTTTCCTGAGCCATCAGGCGACATGATCGGGACACTGCGCACGTTGATCACGCTGCTGTTCCGGGGCAATGCCGTACTCGCCACGCGATTGGCGTCATTCAAGGACGCCGACCTGCTCACTGAATTCGGACGCGGCTTGGTGAGCGCTCAATTCGCAACGCCAGGCGCCGGCGCATGAGCACCGGGATCGAGCAGCGATCGCCCGACACGATTACGGACGAGGAACGCGAGTACGCGCTGCGGCGGGCGATCGACGGCCTGCGCGAGGACGACCCGATCCGTTCAGCGTCGATTCCGATCGTCGGTTGGCAGCGGTGGGTGTTGTGGTCGTTGTTGCTCATCGTCATTGGCTTCGCCATCTGGCTCCCTGCCGGTACCGCGGTCGTCCTCGTGGGTGTCAGTACGCTCGGCTATCTGCTGACCATGGCCGACCGGCTGATGATCTTCCGCGACGGGCTGGCCTCACGGGCCATCGTCATCACCGACGAGCAGGCCCGGCGGATTCCGGATGCCGATCTGCCGCCATACACGATTCTCGTTCCCGCCTACAACGAACCCGAAGTGGTGGGCGATCTCATCGGCGCGATGGCTGCCCTTGAATATCCGGCCGACAAGCTTCAGGTGCTGCTGTTGCTGGAAGCCGACGACGACGTAACAATAGCCGCGGCAACAAGTTCCACAGAGTCAGATGCGATCACCATCGTGCTCGTCCCGCCGGCGGAGCCACGGACCAAACCGAAGGCATGCAATTACGGGCTGTACTTCGCCACCGGGGACATCGTCACCATCTACGACGCCGAGGATCTGCCCGAACCGCTGCAACTGCGCCGCGTGGTGGCGGCCTTTCGGCAGCTTTCCGACAACGTCGCATGCGTGCAGGCAAAGCTGGTGTACCACAACGGGCACCAAAACATGCTGACCGCATGGTTCACCGCTGAATACCGGCTCTGGTTCGGCTACTTACTGCCCGGGATGATGCGGACCTCCTCGCCGATTCCGTTGGGCGGCACGTCGAATCACCTACGTCGTGCCGTGCTCGACGAGATCGGGGCGTGGGATCCGTTCAATGTCACCGAAGACGCCGACTTGGGCTTGCGAATCGCCGCAAGCGGATACCACACGGCCGTCGTCGATTCCAGCACCCTCGAGGAAGCCAATAGCGATGCGATCAACTGGATTCGGCAGCGATCCCGTTGGTACAAGGGTTATCTGCAGACCTGGCTGGTCCAGGTCCGGCGTCCCGCGCGGCTGCTGCGCACGATCGGCTGGCGCAATTTCATCCGGTTCAATCTCGTGTTGGGTGGCACGCCGATCATCGCGGTCCTCAACCTAGTTTTCTGGTTGATCACGTTGATGTGGTTTCTCAGCCAGCCTGCACAGATCGAAGCCGTATTCCCCTGGTACATATACTTTCCCGCGCTCATCGCGCTGGTGTTGGGCAATGCCGCGACGCTGTACATGAATCTGATCACGCTGCGCGAGGACGACCGGGCCGACCTGCTGCTGGCCGCGCTGACCGTTCCGGTGTTCTGGTTGATGATGAGCGTGGCCGCCGCCAAGGGCTGCTATCAGCTGATCCGCAACCCATCTTATTGGGAGAAGACCGTTCACGGGTTGACCGAGCGGCCCGAGCACGCCGGTACATCGTGACGGCGCGGGCGTACTCAGACCGTAAACTGAAGCTGAGCGCGTTCTTCGTTTCGCTGGTGGTATATCTGGCGGTCGGTTACTGGCTGCAGGTGCAACACGGCTTCATCCTCGGAGACGCGCTATCCAGAGTGGCTGCCGCTCAATCGGTGTTGTTCAGCCGTGACCCGCATCTGGCCGCCATCGGATTCATTTTCACACCACTGGCGTCGATGGTTCAGATGCCGGCCATCGGGCTGAGCCCACTGTGGCCGTATATGACGGCACGCGCGTTTTCCGGAACCATCATGTCGGCACTGTTCATGGCCGGTGCAGTGGTCCAGATTCTCGAGATGGGCACGAACCGCCAACTGCCACGCAGCTATTCGATCACCGTCGCCGCGCTGTTTGCGCTCAACCCGATGATCGTCTTCTACGGCGCCAATGGGATGAGTGAGGCACCGTTCATCTTCTTCATGTCATGGGCGGTCCGCAGGCTCATCCTGTGGATGGTCGACGACGATGTGCACCATTTGATCACGGCCGGCGGTATCGCGATGGGGTTGGCGTACCTGACTCGGTACGACGCCGTCGCCTGCATCGCCGCGGCAGGGCTGCTCGTCGGTGTAACCACCTATCTGCGGGCCAGGCCCCCGCCGCGGATCCGGCGAGCACTGCTGGACATGATCATGGTCAGTGGCCCGGGCTTGGCTGCGTTCCTCGGTTGGGCCGTGCTCAGCTGGTTGATCACCGGTGAAGCGTTTGCGCAATTCACGTCGCAGTACGGGAACACAGCGATTTTGGCGCAATCCGGCCAGACGAAGCCGGACTTTGGCGGCGGAGTGCTGTTCGCCGCGGTTTGCGTACTGGTGCTCGCACCCACTCTGGTGCCCATCGCTGCGTGGGCAGCGGCACGACGGTGGAGACGGCGGTCCTGGCAGGTGCTGTTGGTGCCGGTCGTGATATACGGTGCGGCACTGGTATTTCAGGCCTTCAGCTATGCGACGGGCTCGACGTTTCCCTTTTTGCGGTTCTACATCGTCGCCATTCCGCTCAGTGCATGCCTGGGGATGCTCGCCGTGCCCGACGGTCAACTCGTCGCTGCCAAACGGCGAGGAAAGTACGCGCCTGCGCCGCCGCTACCGATGCATCGACGTCAGTCGCTGGCGGCCTACCTGCCTGTAGCGGCGGCGATTGCGATCGCCCTGCCGATCACCGCATGGGGGATGGGCCAGCCGAAGTACGCGCCGCAGGAGTATGCCCTTGGCGCGGTGCTTGCGCCGGATCCCAACAGCGTCAGTGATCGGAAGGCTGTCGAGCGCCGCATCGCCGCAAGCTTTTCCACCGAACGGCAGATCGCGGGCTATCTGGGGAAGCTGAACCTGCCCGACGGCTCGGTGATCACCGACACCGTATATGGATTCGCCGTGATTGCGGCTTCTCGAGAACCGAAAACCTTTGTGGTGCCCTCAGATCCGGACTTCACCGATTTGCTCAACGCACCCATCGAGAACGGGATCAAATACCTCCTCGCGGTGCCGCCGGTCGGGCGCGGCGTCTCCGATGCGCTCAACCTGCGTTATCCCACTTTATACGAGACCGGTGCGGACATTGCGACGCTCGAGCTTGAGGTAGCCAATGACGGTGACAGCCAGCCAAACTGGCGACTGTATCGGGTGATCGAGCCACTGCCGAAGTTATAGCGGCGCGAGGTCTCAGCTTCTCGGCTCGTTGCCGACTTTCACGGCGATGCCGTCGAGCAGCTGGCCGAGCCCCGAGCGGAACTCGGCGAGATGATCGTCGTCGGCGTCGTCGAACACCCCAGCCGCGACGGCGGCCGCCAGCGCCGGGAACCGTTCGCCGTCCAACAGCCGTCGAAGCAGAGCGGGGTAGTCCTGGCCATCGACGTCGGCAGCCTCGATGTCCAACGCGGCCGCGCCGCGGACGTAATGCAGTACCGCCATGACTGCCGCCAGCTTGTCCCGTTCGGCCAGGCCGGTGCCGCCCAATGCGGCGAGCCCGGCATCGAGCCACGCCAGCTGTCCCGGATCCGCCGGCGGGCCAGCCGCGGCGGTCTGCAGGACCCACGGGTGCCGGTGATACACATCCCACAGCCCGGCGGCCCAATCGGTAAGCGCGCCACGCCAATCCGATGGATCGGCGGGCGTGGGCGGTGGGTCCGGCGCGCTCGACAACATGAACGTCACCAACTCGTCCTTGTTGGCGACGTGGCGGTACAGCGACATGGTGCCGCAGCCGAGCCGCTCGGCCAACCTTGCCATCGACAACGCGCCGAGGCCTTCGGCCTCAACCAACTCGATGGCCGCCGCGACGATGCGATCCCGACTCAACCCGCGGGTGCGCCGGGCCGCAGGTGCGTCGCCCCACAGGATCTCCAGCGCCCGGGGCAGCGGCTCGTTGGTGGTCATCGCCTACCAGCCTAATCGCTGTGTGGCCTAAATGCGTATGCCGTACGCTTATGCGTATGTCATACGCATCACCGGGCAGACGGTGGCCCGCTCCCGCCCTCGCCGTTGTCGTCGTCGCGTTCCTGGCCTACTCGCTGCCGCCTTACTTCACCGGCGGCACGCGGGTGCCCGCCACGTTCGGCTTGCACTACCCGTTGCTGGTGGCGCATGTGATGTTCGCAAGCGTGGCGATGGTGACGGCGGTGGCGCAGATCTGGCCCGGCCTGCGCGCGCGGAAACCCGTTCTGCACCGGTGGATCGGGCGGATCTACGTGTACACGGCGGTTTCTGCCGCGGTGTGCGCGATGGTGATCGGGGCGGCCACGCCGTTCGGCCCGTTCCTGGCCGTCAGCAATGTCTTCCTCGCATCGCTGTGGCTGTGGTTCACGATCAACGGCTACCTCGCCGCGCGGCAACGGCGGTTCGTTCAGCATCGGCGCGATATGGTCCTCAGCGCGACGCTGGCGTTGTCCATCATCACCAACCGGATCTGGACGCCGGTTTTAGTGATCACGTTCCAGTCGTTGCAGGACAGTGTTTTTGGAGGCAATGAAGCGCACTTCGTGTGGTTCGTGGCCGGCGTGGGCGCGTGGTTGGGCTGGGCGATTCCGTTTTTCACGGTGCGGTGGTGGCTGAACCGGAAATCTGTACTGCCGCCGTCGTCAATTTCTCAGCTAACGGGTACACATCGGGTGTAGTCTCCGGGCGATCGTCGAGAACACGGCGATCCGATACCCGGGACGAGGCTGCCATGGCAACGGAATTCAACGGCAAGATCGAGCTTGACATTCGGGATTCCGAGCCGGACTGGGGCCCCTACGCCGCACCGACGGCACCCGAGGATGCGCCCAACGTCTTGTACCTGGTGTGGGACGACACCGGAATCGCGACATGGGATTGCTTCGGCGGGTTGGTCGAAATGCCGACCATGAGTCGCATCGCCGAGCGCGGCGTGCGGCTGTCGCAGTTTCACACCACCGCACTGTGCTCACCCACTCGGGCGTCGCTGCTGACCGGGCGCAACCCGACCACCGTCGGCATGGCCACCATCGAGGAGTTCACGGACGGGTTCCCCGGATGCAACGGGCGGATCCCCGACGAAACCGCACTGCTGTCGGAGGTGCTGAGCGAGAACGGCTACAACACCTACTGCGTCGGCAAGTGGCACCTGACGCCGTTGGAGGAGTCCAATCTGGCATCCACCAAACGACATTGGCCGCTATCGCGGGGATTCGAGCGGTTCTACGGCTTTATGGGCGGCGAGACCGACCAGTGGTACCCCGAACTCGTTTACGACAATCATCCCGTCGCACCGCCGGCAACGCCTGAGGACGGTTATCACTTGTCCAAGGACATTGCCGACAAGACAATCGAGTTCATCCGCGACGCGAAGGTGATCGCACCCGACAAGCCGTGGTTCTCCTACGTCTGCCCCGGTGCCGGGCACGCACCGCATCACGTCTTCAAGGAATGGGCCGACAAGTACGCCGGCCGCTTCGACATGGGCTACGAGCGCTACCGCGAAGTCGTGCTGGAAAACCAGAAGAAGCTGGGCATCGTGCCGCCGGACACCGAGCTGTCGCCGATCAACCCGTATCTGGATGTCAAGGGGCCCAATGGCGAGCCGTGGCCGCCGCAGGACACGGTGCGGCCGTGGGACTCGCTGCGTGACGACGAGAAACGGCTGTTCGCACGGATGGCGGAGGTCTTCGCCGGCTTCCTGTCCTACACCGACGCCCAAATCGGCCGCATCCTGGACTATTTGGAGGAGTCGGGCCAGCTCGACAACACCATCATCGTCGTCATCTCCGACAACGGTGCCAGTGGCGAGGGCGGCCCGAACGGATCGGTGAACGAGGTCAAATTCTTCAACGGCTACATCGATACCGTGGAGGAAAGCCTGCGTTTCATCGACAACCTTGGCGGGCCGGAGACCTACAACCACTACCCGATCGGGTGGGCGATGGCGTTCAACACGCCGTACAAGTTGTTCAAGCGCTACGCATCACACGAGGGCGGCATCGCCGACACCGCAATCATCTCCTGGCCCAAGGGCATTGCCGCACACGGCGAAGTACGCGACAACTATGTCAACGTCTGCGACATCACCCCGACCGTCTACGACCTACTGGACATCACTCCGCCCGCGACCGTCGGCGGCATTCCGCAGAAACCACTGGACGGCGTGAGTATCAAACTGGCCCTTGATGATCCGGCCGCACCCACCGGGAAGGAGACCCAGTTCTACGCGATGCTGGGGACCCGCGGCATCTGGAACAAGGGCTGGTTCGCCAACACCGTCCACGCCGCATCGCCTGCCGGCTGGTCGAACTTCGACAAGGACCGCTGGGAACTGTTCCACATCGAGGCCGACCGCAGCCAGTGCCACGACCTGGCCGACGAGAATCCCGACAGGCTCGAGGAACTCAAGAAGCTGTGGTTCAGCGAGGCCGGCAAGTACAACGGGTTGCCACTGGCCGATCTGAACGTCCTGGAGACGATGTCCCGTTGGCGGCCGTATCTTTCGGGCGCCCGCGAGTCGTACTTGTACTACCCCGGCACCGCCGATGTCGGCATGGGCGCGGCCGTCGAGATCGGGGGCCGGTCGTTCGCCGTCATCGCGGAGGTGACCATCGACAGCACCGGCGCTGAGGGCGTAATCCTCAAACACGGTGGAGCGCACGGCGGCCACGCGATGTTCATCCAGGACGGGCGGCTGCACTACGTCTACAACTTCCTCGGCGAGGAAGAGCAGCAGATGTCGTCGCCGGATGCTGTGCCGCTGGGCAAGCACACCTTCGGGGTCGCGTTTGCGCGCACAGGGACAGTGGAGGGCAGCCACACCCCACTCGGCGACGCCGCGCTCTATATCGACGACGCCGAGGTGTCGTCGCTGCCGGGCATGAAGATCCACCCGGGAACATTCGGCCTGGCCGGCGCCAGCCTGAGCGTCGGCAAAAACACCGGATCCCCGGTGTCGCGGGCGTACAAGGCGCCGTTCCCGTTCACAGGTGGCACCATCGCACAGGTGAACGTTGACGTCTCCGGCAAGCCGTACGTGGATTTGGAACGAGAGTTCGCGCGGGCTTTCGCGAAAGACTGATGAAGCGAGTTGGATGGGCGGCGCTCGCACTGGCGTGCTTGCTGACTGCGTGCGTCCGCACCAGCGACGGAGTTCCCGTCGCCGGCGAGACCGGTCCGAACGCAGTGACGTCGTTGTCGCCGCGGTCGGCAACGGCCGCTCCGACACAGCAGGGCGACCAGCCCGCGTATGGCGTCGTCCCCACCACGCGGGCGCCCGTACCACCGAACACCGTCGCGTGCTCGCAGAGCATCAAGCCGAGCGTGCGGATGACGGCCGAGGTCGATGACCCGCAGGCGCCGAGGATCACGGTCGGTGTGCCCGACCAGTGGTCGATGTCGGCGGGCACCGGGGACGTCGGCGGGCGGCTCGACGGTCCGGGCGGCATGCAGGCGACGATCACGATCGCAGCGACCCAGCTCGACCCGTCGGCCGCGTTCAGGAAGTACGCCGATGACCTGATGGCGGAATCGGCCGTCAGCAGCGTCAGCGTGCTACCCGGCGAACTGTGCGGATACAGCGGGCAGAAGCTGATGGGTGCATGGTCGGACACGCCCCAGAACGCCGTCGAATACGAAGATCGCATCGTCCATATCTGGACCAACAGCGGCAACAATTATCTCGTCGCCGTGCACGTGCAGGCCCCGACCGGAACAGCGGGCTTCGATGAGGCCGCCGCGCTACTGACCGAGGACTTCGAGATCGTCCTACCGTGAAGGTCATGCTCACCGCGTTCGTCGAGCTACCCGGCGGGTCCTTCCGGATGGGCTCAACCCAGTTCTATCCAGAAGAGGCGCCGGTGCATTCCGCGACTGTCGCCGCCTTCGCCGTCGAACGCCATCCGGTGACCAACGCCCAGTTCGCCGAGTTCGTCGCCGATACCGGTTACGTCACTGTCGCCGAGCAACCCCCGGATCCCGATCTGTACCCGGGCGCGGCGTCGCAGGATCTGGTGCCGGGCGCGCTGGTGTTCCGGCCCACCAGCGGACCGGTGGATCTGCGCGATTGGCGGCAGTGGTGGGGTTGGGTGCCCGCCGCCAACTGGCGCCACCCGTTCGGCCCGGACAGCGGAATTGAGGACCGGCTCGACCACCCGGTCGTGCAGGTCGCCTACCCGGACGCGGCGGCCTACGCCCGCTGGGCGGGCCGTCGCCTGCCGACCGAGGCCGAATGGGAGTACGCCGCGCGCGGCGGCGCCACCACGACGTACGCGTGGGGTGAAGACGTCGCTCCTGCCGGTCGGTTGATGGCCAACACGTGGCAGGGTCGGTTCCCGTACCGCAATGACGGTGCGCTCGGCTGGGTGGGCACCTCGCCGGTCGGCACGTTCCCGCCGAACGGGTTCGGCCTGGTCGACATGATCGGCAACGTGTGGGAGTGGACGACGACGCAGTTCTCGGCGCATCACCGGTTGGACGGTCCGGTGCAGTCCTGTTGCAGCCCGTCGGCGGCGGATCCTTCGGTGAATCAGACGCTCAAGGGCGGTTCGTACCTGTGCGCGCCGGAGTACTGCCACCGCTATCGTCCGGCCGCCCGGTCACCGCAGTCACAGGACAGCGCGACGACGCATATCGGCTTCCGTTGCGTGGTCGATCTCGGCTGACACAACGGTTTGCTATGCGCGAGATCGACCCTAGCGTCGCGACCGCCTAGTCAGGGCGCACCGCTTCCGCCGAAGCGGACGACAAGCCGTCGATACGCTCCGGGAGCCAGCGCGCGCATCGCCGGGGCGACCCGAAGCCACCGCGGTCGCCACTCTTCGGCGCGGTCGCGTTCCACAGCTCGGACCACGGCATCGGCGACCCTGTGAGCGGCTATCGGTCGTGGCCGCGTGCGCCCATAGGGACTGCCACGAGTCTCGAAGAATCCCGTGTCGACCGCGCCGGGGACGACGACACTGATG
>JAJKIB010000095.1 GCA_021154745.1 Mycobacterium sp. | reverse complement strand
TTCTGGGCGGTTGCCTCGCCGAGTCCGTACGACGCCCCAGTCACCAGCACCGTTTTGCCGGCGACCGCTGCGCGCAGCCGATCGGGGTCCGAGTTCCGCGGTGGATTGACGAGCAGGTCGATCGCCTTGGTAGCGATGTTCATGTGACTTGGGTACCCGCTGTCGACTCCCGTTACCAGCGCGTCGACTGGGCCGCAAGACCTCGACGATCGCACGTTTGCCCGCTCGATCGGGAGTACCGTCACGCGGATCCTGGACGCCGAAGACCCGACCACCTCGTAGGTGATCGTTTCGCTATTTGGACAATTTAACGATGGCAGTGCAGTTGGAAGGGCTCACTGCCTCGAATTCGTCTTTGCCACAGTCGATTTTTGCTATCCATCGGCATCATTTCGCATGCAATGAAGCGGAAATCCGCTCGCTGTAGGCATTTGCAGACGCACCCATCGCGCCTAACGTGGGCTAGATGAATGTCCACGTCGTCGTCGCACGACGGTGTCCGTTCTGTCAGCACACCGTGAATGCCTTCGTCGACCCCCGAGATCCCGCGAACACACCTCACGATGGCGACATCTCCGTCTGCGTCAACTGCAGCGGCCTGTCGGTTTTCCAGGGGAGTGAATTGCGGCTGCCCACTCCCGAGGAACTGGCCCGGTCCATGCGCGACAAGAACCTGCTTCGTTCGATCAAGGAACTCCGGGCCGAACATTACGGGTGGAGCGTGTTCTAGGGCGTCACGCGACCTCAGGCCAGCGGGCCGGTGACTGATTCGGCGGCCTCCACCAACGCCCCCGAGGCGGCTATGGCGACGACGGCGTCGATCTCTGGCGACATGTACCGGTCGGTGCCGGGTCCCGGAACGGATTTCCGGATCGCGGCGATGACGGCGGCGGTGGCCGGCGAGGCCGCCAGAGGGGCACGCATCTCGATGCCGCGTGCCGCGGTGTGCACCTCGATCGCCAGCACTCGGGTCAGTCCGTCGATGGCCCTGCGCAGCTTGCGCGCCGCCGACCATCCCATGGAGACGTGGTCTTCCTGCATCGCTGACGACGGGATCGAGTCGACGCTGGCCGGGTTGGCGAGCCGCTTGAGCTCGGAGACGATTGCCGCCTGCGTGTACTGGGCGATCATGTGGCCGCTGTCCACGCCGGGGTCGTCCGCCAGGAACGGGTTGAGGCCGTGGCTGCGGGCGACATCGAGGAAGCGGTCGGTGCGCCGTTCGCTGATGCTGGCCAGATCGGCGACGGCGATGGCGAGGAAGTCCAGCACATAGCCGACCGGGGCGCCGTGGAAATTGCCGTTGGATTCGACGCGTCCGTCGAGCGTGATGACGGGATTGTCTACGGCACTGGCTAATTCGCGGCTCGCGACGGTGCGGGCATGCTCGACCGTGTTGCGCGCCGCACCCGCGAACTGGGGTGCGCAGCGCAGCGAGTAAGCGTCCTGGACCAGCGAGCAGTCCGGGCCGCTGTGGCTGGCGACGATCGGCGATTCGGCGAGCACACGGCGCATGTTGGCCGCGGCGGCCGCCTGTCCCGGATGCGGCCGCAGCGCGTGCAGATCCTCCGCGAAGACTCGACCGGTGCCGAGCAGACCTTCCACGCTCATGGACGCCGCGACGTCGGCCAGCGGCAGTAGCCGGTCCAGGTCGCGCAGCGCCAGCACCAGCATGCCCAGCATGCCGTCGGTGCCGTTGATCAGGGCCAGCCCCTCTTTCTCGGCGAGCACCACCGGCTCGATGCCGTGCCGGGCCAGCGCCTCGGCGGAGGGCAGCAGTTCGTCGTCGGCCGCGCGCACCGAACCCTCGCCGATGGCGGCCAGTGCCACGTGCGCCAGCGGCGCGAGATCGCCGGAGCAGCCAAGGCTGCCGTACTCGTAGACGACGGGCGTCAGCCCGGCAGACAGCATGGCCGCGTACGTCTGCGCGACCTCGGGCCGTACCCCGGTGCGTCCGGTGGCCAGCGTCGACAGCCGCAGCAGCATCATGGCCCTGACGACTTCCCGTTCGACCTCCGGGCCCGATCCGGCGGCGTGTGAGCGAATCAGGCTGCGCTGTAACTGCGTTCGCAGTTCCTGGGGGATGTGCCGGGTGGCCAATGCGCCGAACCCGGTGGACACCCCGTAGACGGGCTTCGGGTCATGGGCCAACTGCTCGATGCGGGCGCGGCTCTTGGCGATCGCGTCCAATGACTCGTCGGACAGGGTGACCGTGGCGCCGTCGCGGGCGACACGCACCACCTCGTCGAAGGTCACCGGGCCGACGCCCACGACCACGGTTTCGGTACTCATGATCGTGTCTCCAGTTTCTCGAAGAGATGCTCGCCCGCACGCACCACATCGCGGACGAGTGGCACACCTGGGCGATACGCCAAATGAATGTGGGATGGTGCATCGAGGCGGACGAAGTCTGCGCGCCGCCCCACGGCGAGCACCCCGACGTCGTCGCGGCGCAGCGCCGCCGCTCCGCCGGCGGTGGCGGCCCACAACGCCTCTGCCGGCGTGAAATTCATGTCCCGGACCCCGACGGCGATGCAGAACGGCATGCTCGTCGTGAACGAACTTCCGGGATTGCAGTCGGTCGCCAGGGCGACCGTCGCGCCCGCGTCGATGAGCCGTTTCGCATCCGGATACCGGGCCCGCGTGGAGAATTCCGCGCCTGGCAGAAGAGTGGCGACGGTGGTGTCGGCTGCACCGGCGAGCGCTTCGACATCCTCGTCGGTGGCATACGTGCAGTGATCCACCGACGCCGCGCCGAGTTCGACCGCGAGCCTGATGCCCGCACTCGGGCCTAGTTGGCCGGCGTGCAGCCGCGCGTCGAGCCCGGCGGCCATCCCGCTGCTGAGGATGTGACGGGCCTCGTCGACGTCGAAGGCGCCGCGGTCGCAGAACACGTCGATCCAGCGGGCGTGCGGCGCGCACGCCTGCAGCATCGGCCCGGCGATCAGGTCGATGTACGCCGTGCGGTCGTCGCGGAACTCCGCGGGAACGACATGTGCGCCAAGAAATGTCGTCTCGTCGGTGACCGCCTTCGCGATCCGCAGCGAGCGGGCCTCGTCGTCGACGGTCAACCCGTAGCCACTCTTGCATTCGAATGTGGTGACGCCTGCGCGCAGCAGCTCGTCGGCGAGCCGTTGGACTCCGACGAGAAGCGTGGCGTCGTCGGCCGCGCGGGTGGCGGCCACCGTCGAGGCGATCCCACCCGCCCCATAGGGTTGGCCGCTCATCCGCGCCGCGAACTCGGCGGACCGTTCGCCCGCGAACACCAGATGTGTGTGGCTGTCGACGAATCCGGGGATCACGCTGGTGTCGTCGCAGCTGACCCGCTCGTCGGCGTCGGGCGCGTGCGTGCGCCGTCCGATCCAGGCTATCGATGCGCCGTCGACCACCAGCGCCGCGTCGTCGATGATGCCGAGGGGGTCGCCGTCGCTGTTGGCGGGGTCGTTGGTGACGAGCTCGCGGATGTCGGTGTAGAGCACGGTCATCGCGTGGCCTCCATCAGATCCATGATGGTCGAGGCAAGTTCGGCTTCCGCGTCCGGCACGGTGACATGCTTGCGGTCGACCACCACGGCCCGGCCGTCGACGACCACATCGGTGACATCGGCTGCCGCTGCGGCGAAGACGACATTCTCGACGGTCGCACCGCCGCCCGCGGTGCGGATCGAATCGGCCTGCACTGCAACGAAGTCGGCTCGTGCCCCGACCGCGAGCTCGCCGGCATCGGTCCAGCCGAGGGCGCGGTGGCCGTCGTAGGTCGCGGCCCGCAGCAGGCGGTCGGCGGTGATGGTGCCGCGCGTGCGGGAGGCCAGGCGTTCGTCGAGTTCGACCGCGCGGGCTTCTTCGAACAGGTCGATCACGGCGTGGCTGTCGGAGCCGAGGCTGAACAGTCCGCGCCCGGCGAGCAGTGCGGGTGCGGGTCCGATGCCGTCGCCGAGGTCACGCTCGGTGGTGGGGCAGAAACATGCTCCGGTCGATGTTCCGTCCATGTCGGCGATGTCGTCGGACGTGAGGTGGGTGGCGTGCACGGCCGTCGTCCGCGGGCCCAACGCGCCGACATCGCGCAGCACCGCGGTCGGCGTGCGGCCGTGCGCCGCCAGGCACTGCTCGACCTCACGGGTCTGCTCCGAGGAATGGACGTGCAGCGGAGCACCGTGTGCGGCAGCCCATTCCACGACTGCAGGCATGTGCTGAAGGGGGACTCCGCGGATGGAATGCAGTGCCGCGCCGACCAGGACGGCCGGCCGACCACCGACGTGCTGCCGCAATGCCTCGACACGTTGTGCCCACCGGTCGCCGGTGCCGTCGCCGAACCGCAACTGGAGGCCGGAAAGCGGTGCGCCGTCCGGCGCGGAACTCAGATAGCAGGTGTCGAGCAGGGTGAGGCGGATGCCGGCGTCGGCGGCGCCGTCGATCACCGCGTGTCCCATGGCATTCGGGTCGGCGTAGTGGGCGCCGCCGGCTTCGTGGTGCACATAGTGGAATTCGCCGACGGAGGTGATTCCGGCGAGCGTCATCTCCGCGTACACCGCCCGGGTGAGCCGCCGGTAGCGGTCGGGGTTCAATCGCTCGGCGGCGCGGTACATCAGGTCGCGCCAGGTCCAGAACGAGCCCCGATCGCGTTGGGTGCGGCCGCGCAGGGCCCGGTGGAAGGCGTGCGAATGCGCGTTGGCCAGGCCCGGAATGACCAGTCCGCGCAGCCGGTGTGAGCCCGGCCGCGCGGTGGTGTCGGTGTCGATAGCGGTGATCCGGCCGTCGGTGACCGTGAACAGGACGCCCTGCGTCACGGAATCGCCTCCAAACCAGGCGTTTTCACACCACCACGTATCCGTCACGGTGCCACCCAGTCCGCCATCACGTCGGCCAACGCTGCCGCACCCGTATTGCAGTCGGATGCGTCAGCGAACTCCTTCGGCGAGTGTGACACTCCGGTTGGGTTGCGTACGAACAACATTGCGGTCGGAACCACCGACGACAGGATGCCGGCGTCGTGCCCGGCCTGGGTGGGCAGCACCGGGATGTCGCCGAGGTGGGCCAGCGCGCGTTGCAGCCGTGCCCGCGGACCCTCAGGAAACTCGACGATCGGCGTGACCGATTCAGCGCTTACCCCGAGCTCGATGCCGTCGGCCGCGGCGTGCTGCCGTGCTTCCGCAGTTATCGTGTCGACCAACGACCGCAGCGTCGCCTCATCGCCTGCTCTGGCATCGAGCCAGGCCTGCACGGATGACGGAATCGCGTTGGCGCCATTGGGCGCGACGATCACCTTGCCGAACGTCGCGACCGCATCGTGGGCGGCGGCCAACGACCGCGCGGCATGCACCGAGGACGCGAACGCGAGCATCGGGTCGTGCCGGTCGGCCAGCCGCGTGGTGCCCGCGTGGTTCGCCTCGCCGCAGAAGGTGAACTGCCAACGCCCGTGCGGCCAGATGGCCGACGCGACAGCGACCGGACGATCGACGAGATCTAGTGCCCGGCCCTGCTCCACATGCAGTTCGACGTACACGCCGACGCGGTCGGCCAGACGCGGGTCGACGCCGAGGTGCTCGGGCCTGCGACCCGCCTTGGTCATCGCCTCACCCATCGTCACACCGTCGATGTCGCGCAGCCCGCGGGCCTTCTCCGCGCTCAACGCACCGGTGGACAGCTGCGATCCGACGCACGCGACGCCGAACCGCGCCCCCTCCTCGTCGGAGAAGGCGACCACCGCGACAGGGACGCGTGGCACCACGCCACGCTCGCGGACGTTGTCGATGGCGGCGAACGCGGACACCACACCGAGCGGCCCGTCGAACGCGCCGCCGTCCGGCACCGAATCCAGGTGCGAGCCCGTGACGAACGCGTCGGCCGGATCACCATTCCAGCCTGGCGGCATCCACCATGCCCACAGATTGCCGTTGCGGTCCTCCTCGACATCCATCCCGCGCTGGGCCGCGCAGCCGGCGAACCACTCCCGCAGGGTCAGGTCGGCATCCGACCACGCGTAGCGGCGGTAGCCCCCGGTCGAGGTGTCCTGGCCGACGTCCAGGATCGTCGGCCAGAGCGAGTCGAACGCCGTCACGCGTTCTCCCGCATGGGAATTCGCACACCGCGTTCGGCGGCGACCTCGGTCGCGTGTTCGTAGCCGGCGTCGACGTGGCGGATCACTCCCATGCCGGGGTCGTTGGTGAGCACCCGCGCCAGCTTCTGCGCGGCTAGTTGGGAACCGTCCGCGACGGTCACCTGACCGGCGTGGATGGAGCGGCCCATCCCGACTCCGCCGCCGTGGTGAATCGACACCCACGTCGCGCCGGACGCGGTGTTGACCAACGCGTTGAGCAGGGGCCAGTCGGCGATGGCGTCGGAGCCGTCGAGCATTGCCTCAGTCTCCCGGTAGGGCGAGGCCACTGAACCCGAATCGAGATGGTCGCGGCCGATCACGATCGGGGCGGACAGTTCGCCCGATGCCACCATCTCGTTGAACTTCAGGCCGGCGAGATGACGTTCTCCGTAGCCGAGCCAGCAGATGCGCGCGGGCAGCCCCTGGAAGGCGACCTTCTCGCCGGCCATCTCGATCCACCGGGTGAGGTGCTTGTTGTCCGGGAAGAGCTCGAGAATCGCCCGGTCGGTCGCGGCGATGTCCTTCGGATCACCCGACAGTGCGGCCCACCGAAAAGGCCCGAGGCCCTCCTCGAACTGCGGCCTGATGTAGGCGGGGACGAAGCCGGGGAAGTCGAAAGCGTGGGCGTATCCGGCCTTTCGGGCCTCGTCGCGGATGGAGTTGCCGTAGTCGAACACCTCGGCGCCGCGGTCTTTGAAGCCGACCATGGCCGCGACGTGCTTGGCCATCGACTGCTGGGCCTGTTCGGTGAAGTAGACGGGGTCCTTGTCGGCCATCTTTTTCATGTCGTCGAAGTCGATGCCGATTGGCAGGTACGACAGCGGGTCATGCGCCGAGGTTTGATCGGTGACGATGTCGATCGGGGCATTGCGGGCCAGCAGCTCGGGAACCACCTCGGCGGCGTTGCCCAGCAATCCGATCGACAGCGCCCGCCGAGCGTCGCGGGCCTCGACGGCCAACCGCAGTGCGTCATCGATGTCGACGGCCTTGGTGTCGAGGTAGCGGTGCTCGATGCGGCGGTCGATCCGGGTTTCGTCGCAATCCACACAGATCGCCACGCCGTCGTTCATCGTCACGGCCAGCGGCTGCGCACCGCCCATGCCGCCCAGTCCAGCGGTCAGGGTGATGGTGCCGGCCAGCGTGTCGCCGAACTTTTTCTTCGCAACGGCGCCAAAGGTTTCGTAGGTGCCCTGCAGGATGCCCTGGGTGCCGATGTAGATCCACGAGCCCGCCGTCATCTGCCCGTACATCATCAGGCCCTCGGCCTCGAGCTTGCGGAACTGCTCCCAATTCGCCCAGTCGCCAACGAGATTCGAGTTCGCGATCAGCACCCGCGGTGCCCATTCGTTGGTGCGGAACACCCCGACGGGCTTGCCGGACTGCACCAGCATGGTCTCGTCGTTCTCCAGCCCCCGCAGCGTGCGCACGATCGCGTCGAATGCCTCCCAGCTGCGCGCCGCCCGTCCCGTACCGCCGTAGACCACAAGATCCTCGGGATGCTCGGCGACCTCGGGGTCGAGGTTGTTCATCAGCATCCGCAGCGCGGCCTCCTGCGGCCAACCCTTACAAGACAACTCGGTGCCGCGGGGGGCCCGGACGAGGCGTGGCGTGGAGGTAGCCGAAGTCACTGTGCTCTCTTTTCCCTGGTCAAACTCGGTGATTGATTCCAGGACACCGCACCGGCGCCCGTTGCGGTAGGGACAATCCGGGGATAGTGTCTCGTATCCGAGACACACGGGAGGCACCCCATGTCCAGCACGTCACCAGCGGTCGGGCGCGCCCTCGACGTGCTGCTGCACCTCGCCTCGCGGCCGGGTCCGGTGCAGGGCTCGGCGTTGATCCGAGACATCGGCATGCCGCGATCATCGGCGTATCACTTGCTCGACGTGCTGATCGACCGCGGCTTCGTCGTGCATCTGCCCGATCAGCGTGCGTATGCGCTCGGGTTCTCGGCATTCGAGGTCGGATCGGCGTATCTGCGCCATGAGCCGCTCGAGCACATCGCCCGGCCGATCCTCAAGCGGTTGGTCGCGGCCGTCGGCGAGACAGCCCACCTCGGCATCCTTTACGGCGCCGAGAGTGTCTACCTGCTCAAGGAGCAACCGCAGACCGCCGGTGTCCCGGTCACCCTGGTCACCGATGTCGGCGTGCGGCTGCCTGCGCATCTGACCGCGAACGGCCGATCGATCCTCGCGCACCTGTCCGCGGCTCAGATCAGGGCGCTGTTCCCGTCGTCGGCCTCATTCATTCATCGCACTGACCGCGGGCCCAATTCCCTTGCAGAACTGCGGCGAATCCTGCAGACGGAGCGTGCGCAGGGGTGGGCGGAGGAGGCGGGCATGATCACCGAAGGTCTGCAATCCGTTGCGGCGTGCGCATTCGACCATGCGGGCCGTCCGGTTGCCGCATTCAGCGTCACCCGCCGCGAGGACCGGCCCAACACCGAACTGCCCGCGTTGGTCGAGGCCGTTCGCGGAGCGGCACGGCAGTTGACTCAGGCGTTGTCCGGCCGCGCACCCGACGGCTGGTTCTGAATTCCGGCGAG
>JAJKIB010000094.1 GCA_021154745.1 Mycobacterium sp. | reverse complement strand
CGGATGCCCAGCTCGTCGATGTCGGAGAAGAGATGGTCGGCGGCGTAACGGGCGAACACGTCGGAAAGCCCCGGCTCCACCCCGATCCCGACCAGCGCGAGACGTCCGGCGGCCGTCCACTGGTCCGCGAGCGCGAATTGCTCGTCGCCGAGCTTGAGCCCGGTTAGTTCGTACGGGCGCTCGGGGTGGCGCTGCGACAGGCTCATCGCCATGTCCAGGTAGTCCGCACCACCGGCCAATGCGCCCTTGAAGATCGGCATCACGAACCGCGGATCGACGGCGTTCATGACATGCGTGATGCCGTGTAGCCCAACCAGTTCGGCGACGTCGTCGGCCCATGTCGCATCGACTCTCGCTGCCGAGAACCGCGGATCGCCGACGGCGTCGACGGCCCGCTTGGCCCGCAACTCGTCATAGTCGCCGACGACTATCTGCTCGAAGAAGTCTCGTCGCGCCGCGATGGCGCAGAACGCCGAGCCGACGCCGCCGGCCCCGACTAGCAGGATTCGCATGCGCACGACGGTATACATGTGCGCCGAAGCTGCGGGGAGATCGCGAATTCGCGCGTTTTCACGATCTGTGAGCAGTCTCGAGGAGCTGCCGCAGCCGTCCCTGCGAATCCGCGGTGGTTCTATTTATTGTGCACGCGTTGAATAATAGCGACCCAAAACGTGCGCACGGAGTTCGTCGAACTCGCCGGTGCGGATCGCGGCGCGGATCTGGTCGACCAGCCTGATGACGAAGCGCTCGTTGTGGATGGTGCACAGCGTTGCGGACAGGATTTCCTTCGCCTTGAACAGATGGTGCAGGTAGGCGCGGGTGTAGTGAGCGCAGGTGTAGCAGTCGCAATCGGGGTCGATGGTGCTGAAGTCACGCCGATACCGGGCGTTGGTGATATTGAAGCGGCCGATCGGGGAGTAGACGGCGGCGTTGCGGGCGACGCGCGACGGGGATACGCAGTCGAAGGTGTCGGCACCGGCGGCGACCGCGTCGAACAGGTCGTCGGGCTCGCTGATGCCAAGGAGATGGCGGGGTTTGTCCGCGGGTAACTCGGTGCTGACCCAGCCGACGATGGTGGCCAGGTTCTGCTTTTCCAGCGCCCCGCCGATGCCGTAGCCGTCGAAGCCGCGGCCGTCTTCGTCGAAGATCCTGGTGAGCGCGCGCGTGGCCTGCTTGCGCAGGTCCTCGTATTGGGCACCCTGCACCACGCCGAACAGTGCCTGCGCCGGCTTCTCGGGATGCGCCGCCGTCAGCCTGCGGTGTTCCATCAGGCATCGCACCGCCCAGTCGTGGGTGCGCCGCACCGACTCTTCCTGGTAGCCGCGGGTGTTGACCAGGGTGGTCAGCTCATCGAACGCGAAGATGATGTCCGCGCCGAGCTTGTGTTGGATCCCGATCGACACCTCGGGGGTGAAGCGGTGGGTGGAGCCGTCGAGATGCGAGCGGAAGGTGACGCCGTTGTCATCGACATGGGCCAGCCGCTCCTTGCCCTCGGCGATGACGTCATCGGCCTGGAGCCGTTCGGTATCCATCGCCAGCACTTTTTTGAAGCCCGCACCGAGGGAGAGCACCTGGAACCCGCCGCTGTCCGTAAACGTCGGCCCATGCCAGTTCATGAAGGCACCGAGTCCGCCCGCCTCCTCGACGATATCGGGACCGGGCTGCAGGTACAGGTGGTATGCGTTGGCTAGTACAGCTTGCGCGCCAAGGTCTTTCATGGTTTCGGGCAAAACGGCCTTGACGGTGGCCTGCGTGCCGACGGCGATGAACGCCGGTGTGTGGATATCGCCGTGCGGGGTTCGGATGACGCCGGCGCGACCGAGCCGTCCGGGCAATTCGGCGTCAACGCTGAAGAAGGGCTCTCGCACGTCGTAGATTCTGCACTGTGAGAACTCGATGGGCCTTCGCTGCCGCAGCAACGCTTGCTCTCGGCGGGTGTTCGTCGGGTCCGCCGGACTACACGCCTGCACCGGGCACGCTCGTCGCCGGAACCGCACAGGTGACCGTAAACGGTCAGAACACCGGCATCACGGAGGCGGTTCAGTGCTCGCCGGCAGGCTCGCTGACCACCATCACCACCGGTGATCAGACATCGGGCGTGTCGGCGTTGATCTCCAACAAGGACGAACTGACCGCCGAGGCCGTCGGCATCAACAACGTCGGCGGCTTCACCGGCAGTTACAACGCGGGTCTCGGCGGCACCGCGAAGGTCACGATGACCGGCCGTACCTACGACATCACCGGAACGGCCGACGGCTTCAACACCGACAATCCAAGCTTCCGCGCCGGCGGCACGTTCGCAATCAAGGTCGCCTGTTAGCGCGCCAAGAACTGAACTATCGCCTCGGCGAGTTCTTCACCCGCGTCCTCTTGCAGGAAATGCCCGGCGTCATGCACGGTCGTATGCTCGACGCCCTGTGCACCGCGCATCTGGCTGGCGAAAATTGGCGCCATCGCGCCGGTGATCGGGTCACTGTCACTGAACGCGACCAGCAGGGGGGTTGTGCTGTGGCACAGTGCTTTCCACGCAGCACGGTTGGCGTCGGACGCAGGGTCGCCTGGCGTTGTCGGCACCAGGAGCGGCAGTGCGCGCGGCGCTGCGCAGTAGGAGTCGTCCGGGAACGGCGCGTCGTAACCGGCGCGGACGGCGTCGGCCATCGGGCGTACGCAGCCCGCCCCGACCCAGCGGCCGACATCGAGCTGCGGCGCTTTCTGGATGGCCTTCCGGAAGTTCCACCAGGGCTCTGGCATCGGCAGGTCCCCGGTGGGCAGCCCGGTATTGGCCACGACGATGCGGGCAAAGCGATCCGGATGTTCTGCGGCAAGCCGCAGTCCGATCAGACCGCCCCAGTCCTGACCGACGAGCGTCACTTCCCGCAGGTCCAGCACATCGAACGCCAGCGCGCGCATCCACTCCACGTGACGGGCGTATGTATGGTCCTCGATGCGGGTGGGCTTGTCCGACCGGCCGAAACCAACCAGGTCCGGACAAATAACACGATGACCGGCCGCCGCCAGGATGGGAGTCATCCGGCGGTACAGAAACGACCACGACGGTTCACCGTGCAGCATCAGCACCGGATTAGCGTGCCTGGGGCCGTCTTCCACCCACGCCACGCGCAAGGTACCGCCTTCTTGGTCGGGGACCTCGCAATAGCATGGGGCATAAGGAAATTCAGGCAGATTGGTGAAATGTTCGTCCGCCGTGCGCAATACCTGCATGGGTGGCGAGCTTACCGCTGGGCTAACGATCCAAACCCGCGAATGCGCTCTAATCGTCGGCCCGTTCGACGGACCGCAGCCAACGAACAGTTAGTGCGCGGGCAAATTTTTCGCCCATTCGCGTGTCGGCGCATGGGCTGCGACCCATACTGTCCGAGATGATCCGCCGATCTTGACGGATCACGACAAAACAAAAGGAGAACACTGGTGAATCGTGGTTTCGTGGTCGCCGTAGGCGGCGCGGCGCTTGTCATCGCCGGTCTGTCAGGCTGTTCGTCGGGTGACAAGAAGTCCGAGAGCTCGAGTTCTTCGGCATCCAGCAGTGCATCCGGAACCGCATCGGCAAGCGCGACTGCAGCGCCCAGTGGCGGCGGAACCAAGGTCAGCATCGATGGCCAGGATCAGAACGTCTCGGGCACCGTGGTGTGCAGCGCGATGGGCGGAAACATGAACATCGCGATCGGCGACGCCGCCACCGGCATCGCCGCAGTACTCAACTCCGACGGCGCTACAGTCCAGTCCGTCGGCCTCGGCAACGTCAACGGCGTGACGCTCGGCTACCAGTCCGGAAGCGGCCAGGGTGAGGCCAAGGCCGAAAAGGACGGCAATTCCTACAAGATCTCGGGCACCGCCACCGGTATCGACATGGCCAACCCCATGCAGCCGGTGAACAAGCCGTTCGAGATCGACGTCACCTGCCCGTCATAGTCAGGCACTCTCAGTTCCACGCGACGGCGGCGTCCCGGAAGGGGCGCCGCCGTTGTCGTGACAGAGGGGTCAGGCCGGCAGGGTGTAGCCGGCCGCCGACTGTCGCAGCTGCCAGATCTGCGCGGGACACAACTCGTTGACGGCTTGGTTGATCAGATAGGCGCCCTCGTAGTAATCAGCCGTGTTGAAGTCGGCCTTGACCTGGTCGACCAGCTGCGCGTAGCTCATTTTCGCGGCGACCCGATCACAGATGCTGTTGCCGTAGCCGATGGCGGCGTCGGCGTTGGGGAAGTTGTAGCCCGGCCGCACATGCACATTGACGAGGTAGGCCACCACGTCGGCGTTGGCTGGCGGCGCTATTGCAACGATCGACAATCCCGCTATCACCGCACCCAGCAGCCATCTCATGGCACATGAGCGTAGTGCGCGACGCCGAGTGTGGCGATTGTGTCGATCAAACAACGACGGGAACATACGCTAAGCCCATGAAGCTCATGGCTGCAGTGGCGTTGGGTTGTGGATTCATCGCGGCACCGATGGTGTGGGCGGCAAGCGCGTCGGCGGATCCGGTGTCGTGCGACGGCACCGGCGTTGCGTGTGTTCCGTACGTCGAGCGGGGCGCCGTCCTTGGCGATTACTGCAGACAGAACACCCGCTACAACTTGGGCCTTGACGCATCGGGCGCCACACTGGCCTGCGGTGCCCAAGGCCGCTGGATCGCGTCGCCGCCGCTGGTCGGCATGCGCACATCGCGGGCGCTCTGCGGTGAGGACAAGGGCGTGGCGCTGTCAGCCGACGGAGTGACGTTGAGCTGCATCGGCGGGGCGTGGACTCCGGACTACCGCGTTCCATTCGCGTAACGGGACCGACGAGTTGCCTTCGCGCCGAAGCTGCGGCCAGATCGCGATTTCGACGGAATTCACGGTCTGCCGGCAGTCTCGGCGAAGAAAATGGCGGTGGCGGAGGGATTTGAACCCTATTCAGCTACCTGATCAGCGCACCGATAGCGCCTCTAGCTGCCGAAAGACGCCACACTAGTTCACTTGAGTTAACTGTAACTGTGGCCAAAT
>JAJKIB010000093.1 GCA_021154745.1 Mycobacterium sp. | reverse complement strand
GCGGCGCGCTGCTGGTTGCCGGCACCACGTCGGACGCCGGCAAGTCGATGGTCGTCGCGGGGCTGTGCCGGCTGTTGGCCCGCAAGGGCATTAGCGTCGCGCCCTTCAAGGCGCAGAACATGTCCAACAATTCCGCGGTCACCACCGACGGCGGGGAGATCGGCCGGGCGCAGGCCATGCAGGCCCGCGCCGCCGGACTGGCGCCCAGCGTCCGGTTCAACCCAATCCTGCTCAAGCCCGGCAGCGACCGCACCTCACAGCTGGTGCTGCGCGGCCAGGTCGTCGATACCGTGAGCGCCAAGAATTACTTCACCCACCGTCACCGGCTCGCCGCTATCGTGGCCGACGAATTGCAGTCGCTGCGAAGCGAATTCGACGCCGTGGTCTGTGAGGGTGCAGGATCTCCTGCCGAGATCAATTTGCGCGCAACCGATCTGGCGAACATGGGGCTGGCCCGTGCCGCGAACCTGCCCGTCATCCTTGTCGGCGACATCGACCGTGGCGGCCTGCTGGCCCACCTGTTCGGCACGGTCGCGGTGCTCGAACCCGACGACCAGCAACTCATCTCAGGATTCGTGGTAAACAAGTTCCGCGGCGACCCCGCCCTGCTGGCGCCCGGGCTACAACAGCTCCAGACGCTGACCGGCAGGCCCACCTACGGCGTCATTCCCTACACCGACGGGCTGTGGCTCGACACCGAGGACTCGGTGTCGGTGCTGGCACACCGTGTCGTCGGCGATCCGCAGCCGCCGCGCGGCGGGGAGTGGCTGCGGGTGGCCGCGATCCGGCTGCCGCGCATCTCGAACTCGACCGACGTCGAGGCACTTGCGTGCGAGCCCGGCCTGCTGGTGCGCTGGGTGAGTGATCCCGCCGACCTCGCCGACGCCGACGTCGTGGTGATCCCTGGCAGCAAGGCGACGGTGTCAGATCTGGCTTGGTTGCGGGAGCGCGGCCTCACCGACAGCATCACCGCGCATGCCCGCAATGGTCGGCCGGTGCTTGGCATCTGCGGCGGCTTCCAGATGCTGTGTCGTCGTATCGACGATCCGGTGGAATCCAGGGCAGGCGTCGTCGAGGGTCTCGGCCTGCTCGACGCCGACATCGCGTTCGCGCCGGACAAGACGCTGCTGCGCCACGACGCTCCGCTGCAGGGCTACGAGATCCACCACGGCCAAGTCGAGCGCCACACCGAGGACGACTGGCTGGGTGTCGGCATCCGTCGCGGCAATGTGTTCGGCACGCACTGGCACGGGCTGCTCGACAACGACGGACTACGCCGGCAGTGGCTTACCGAGGCTGCGGCGGCCGTCGGCAGATCCGGGTTCGTCGTCGCCGACGACGTCGACGTTGCGGCGCGCCGCGATGCACAGCTCGATCTGATGGCCGATCTGCTGACCGCATACCTCGACATCGACGCCGTGGTCGGCCTGTTGGAAAACGGCCCGCCGCAACGGCCCACGATCATCACAGGGCTGAACGGCTGAAGCTCGCCCACGGACGGGCGCGATCGGTGGCTACAGAAACGAGTCGTTCGAGGCGTGGGCTTGCAACATCCGCGAGGAACCGTTGACGATCAGTGCCGGTGAGCGGCAGCGCTTCCCGCCACACGGACCGCCCGGCGATGAAGCCGGAAGCACCGCCCTCATCGAAGGCTATCCGCAGCACCTCCGTGAAGTCGTCGAACGGAACGCCGGCCGACAGCACCGCCCAAGGACGGTCAAGCATCTCGCCGAGCCGGCGACAGCTGTCGGGCGATCCGGGGTACTCCAGTTTCAGTAGGTCACAGTCGATTTCGTTGAGCGCGCGCGCCGCCTCGATGATGGCGTCTTCGCGGCGAGCGCCGGAGAGCTCTTCGCCCTCGAGCGGGTACACGAGGTTCTCGATCACCGACGGGATGCCCACTTCCCTACAGTCGGCGACGACCTCACGCACCGCCTGTAGGCACTCCTCAACGAGATCCGGCTCACCGGCGGCAGGTGCCGGGCGGTCGGCCCGCAGTTGGGCGAAGAACTTGTTGGCGTCGCCGCCCTGCGACATCACCCAGCGCGAGTCCAGCGCGGGGTCGCGGCGCGTAATCGGCTCAACGCCGAGTTTGCCGCGCTCGGCCGGCTCCGAGGCCACCAGCAATCCGCACGTCTCGGCAAGCGCCCCGGTACCGGTTACTGCGGGCACGCCGTAGGTCGGATCGAACAGGATGCCGCTGGCCAGCGGGGTGAGGGCGCGTGCGACATCGGTCTTCGCCGTGACCAGATCGTCGTCGGTGGCATCGATACCGACGGCGCCGAACATGCGCCGCAACGTGTTTCGTTGATCCATCGCGATGATCGTGAAGATGCCGTCGGGGTTTGCGATGTCGGCGAGCGAGCGCGTGGTGGACGGTGTGGACATGCTTTCTCCTTTTAGACGGGGCTTGGGATGGCGGCCCGGTGTGCCAGCAGCGCGGCGCCCGCGACGACCGGCTCGGGCAATTCGGAAAACGTGAGGTGGTTGATCACGGCGGACTTCGCCGTCCGCACGCTGGCCATCCGGGTCCAGCCGCCGCTTGCAACGGCACGTGTGTGCGGCCCGACGATCGCCTCGATCAGGTCGAGAAGGCCCCGAGTCTCGCGTGCGGTGTACCGCGTGGCTGCGGCCCAGATTGTTGCGGGGTCGGCGTTGTCACGCAGACGCACCACCACGTCGTCGCCGGTCGGACCTGCGCCGGAGATGTCGAGGCCGGCCGGCAGGGTTCCGACGGCGAGTGCGGCGCGGTCAAGCGCCTCTCGCTGAGCCGCGGTGGTCACACCGAGCAGCCCGAGCACGCGGCGCAGTAACAGTCCGCCGCGGACGCCGCCGATGAGCGCGCTGGCGCCGGGTAGCACATGCATGCCGACCGAGATACCGCGGCCGACAAGGCGTTCCCGCTGCTCGTCGGTGAGCACCGAGGGCAGTGACCGCACGACGACGTCGGCCGTGCCGGTCGAGTTGAGAAGTTCGTCGGGGCCGGTGGCGCCGACACCGATGGCCGCCACCGGATGGTCGTGACCTCCGACGAGTAGCGCGGCGCCGTGTAGCGCCTCAGGCAATCCAGTGTGCCGCAGTGTGCCGACACCTTCACCGAACGGTTGACGGGCCGGCAGCAGCGTGGGCGGCAGGCCGAGCTCGGCTGCGCCATCGGCCCACGTCGCGCCGCTAGCCTGGTCGAGCAGACCGGTGCGGGATGCCAACGACGGTTCGTGCACGAGCGCGCCGCCAAGCCGATACACCACGTACTCCGGCATGCTGAGCCACCGGTGCGCGGGCGTGAGCTCCAGGCCGCCATCGACAAACCACAGCAACTTCGCGACGCTGGCCTGGCAGTCCCACGGCAGTCCGGTGCGACGCACGAACTCGGACCCGAAGCCGTTGGTACGCAGTGAAATCGAGTCGATCTGCGCAGTCCCGCGGCGGTCGAACCACGCGACGACCGGAGTCCGCGGCCGGCCCGAACCATCGAGCACCACCCCGCTTTCGGCAAGCCCCGCAACGGCAATCGAGGACACCCGCAGCGGCCCGCCGGCCGCGGCTCGCTCGTAGCCGCGTCGCAGCAGGTCGATGGCGAGCTCGACGAAACACTCGGCGCTGGTCTCGGTGCCGCCGTCAGGGGTGGTTGTCCATGGTGTGCGGGTCTCGACGAGGGCCAGCTGCTCGCCAGAATGCGTGCGCAGCAACGCCTTCGACATCGTGGTGCCCAGGTCGATGCCGACCACAGCATCGCGCGGCTGGGGTGAGATCACCGCCGCACCTCTCCGGAGCCGCGGGGGATCAGCGACACTGGGACGTGGATGATCGACGTGGGCAGGTCGGGTTGGGCGATTCGCGCGGCCAGCCGCGCGGCGGCCGCGGCGCCGACGGCCTCGGCCGAGTGGTCGACGACCGTGATTCCCGGTTGCAGCAGGTCGGCCATTGCGAAGTCGCCGAAGCAAACCAACGCGATATCCGCTCGGCCGATGGCATGCAGGGTCGGCACCACGCCGAGCGAGCAGCGGGTGGCCGCGCTCAGGAGCGCGGTCGGTGGATCGGAATCCTTGTCCGACAGAATGTCTCGTGTGGCGGACGCGGCCGATGGCGCGTCCGGGCACTCGGCGCGCACGAGCCGCGGGTCGACGTCGAGCCCGTGGGCGGCCACGGCGCGTCGGTAGCCGGCCAGCCGGGCCCGCGATGTCGGCACCAGCGGATGGTCACCGATGTACGCGATCCGCCGGTGGCCGTGCGCGATGAGGTGGTGGACGGCGTCCGCCGCGGCGGCTTCGTCGTCGATGCCGACGACGTCGGCGTCGAGTCCGGGAGCGGCACGGTCGACCAGCACCAGCGCCGTGCTGGTTCGCAGCCACGCGTGGTCACCGCTCGTCGGCGCCAGAAGCATGCCGGCGACGCGGCGCGAGAGCATCTGTGCCACGACGTCGCGCTCGCGGCCGGCATCGCCGTGTGTCGAGGCGACGAGCACCGACTTGCCGCTGGTCGATGTGGCCTGCTCGACCGCGGCGACCATTGCGGAGAAGAACGGGTCGGCCACCGACTCGACGACCATGCCCACGGCGGTGTCGGTGCCTGCCCGCAGGGAACGGGCCATCGAGTCAGGGGTGAACTTCAGCTCGCGCATGGCCTGCTGCACGCGGGCGCGGGTGTCCACCGCTACCCGTGGGTCGTCGTTGAGCACGCGTGACGCGGTGCGCAGACTCACCCCGGCGACCGCGGCGACATCGCGGAGAATGCTTTTGGTCACCGCGCCTCCAAGGGGTTGTGCCATCGATGGCACAACCGAGTCTGGCATTCCGTGCCATCGATGGCAACAGATTTCAGGAGGGAAGTGCGTCGAGGACCGCGCGGGCCAGCGCGTCGGGCGGCCGGGTGGCGTCGAGTGCGAGATGGGTGACGACGGGCGGCGCGCACGCCGTCGCTAATCGTGCGAGATAAGCGGCCTCATCGGAGAGCTTGGCCGCGTCCCTGGAGGCATCGCGCTCTCTGAGCCGCCGCAGCACTTCGGTCGGTTCGAGGCGCAGCCAGACGAGCAGCGGCGTGCCGCCAGCAGCCACCAGCCGGTCGCGGGCGGCAGCCCAGGCGGCCGGCTCGGTGCGCTCGGCGGTGAATGGGGCGACCAACACGACAGGCATACCTGCCGCGAGGTTGTCGACGGCGAGGTCGATGACCACCCGGTAGCGCGGTTCCCTGGTCAGGCCGACCAGCCGCGGATCGTCGAGATCGTCGACTCCGACCAGCCGTTGCACGACACTCACCAGTGGACCGGTGGCGACATCCTGGCCGATGACCGCCGCGCGCAACTCGTGGGCAACGAGGTGCGAGAGGGTGCTCTTGCCGGATGCCGGCGGGCCGGACAGGAGAACCGCCGGAAGGACACTCACGCGCCGACGCCACCGACGACGTGGTGGTGTCCCGCGCGGACCCTCTCGCCGGGCATTGCACACGACGTGCGCGTCACCAGCGAAACAGGCAGGACGGTCCGCCTGCGCAGCCGTCGAGAGGGCTGGTCCAGTCGCGTGAATAGCCGGTCGGCCGCGAAGCGTCCCATCTCGTCGCCGTCCTGGTGGATCACCGTGACGGCGGGCTTCAACGCGGCCGCCGTCGGGAAGTCGCCGAAGCCCACCAGCCCAATGTCATTGCGGCGCAATGCTTGCAGCGACGATACGAGGGCGATGGTGCAGCGCGCGTTCGAGGAAAACACTGCGCTCGGCGGGTCGGGCGCCGCGAGCATGCGACGCAGCGCGGCCGTCAGCGTCGGTGTGTCGATAGCGCCCACGTGCGTGAGGTCGCTGCGCTGCGGCAACCCGGTCTCGTTCAGGGCGTCCTTCCAGCCCTTCAGCCGCAGCAGCCCGGTGACTGCGTCGTCGCCCATGAACGCGATGGTGCGGTGCCCATGCGAAATCAGATGCCGAGTTGCCTCATGCCCGCCACCAACGTCGTCCTGCAGCACGGCATCGGCGGTCAACCGGCCCGGTTCTCTGTCGGCGAAAACGAGCGGTGTGCGTTTCTGCCACTGCCGTAGGTAAGACATGTCGCGGCCGACCGGGCAAATGATCATGCCCGCCACTTGACGCTTCAACACGGCTTCGATGGACTGCTGTTCGTGCGACGGCTCCCAGCCGACGCTGGTCACGATGACGGCGACGCCCCGCCGGCTCGCTTCGCGCTCGACGGCGCCAATGATGCTGGCGAAGAAGGGATCCGACACGCCGGGCACCGCTACGCCGATCGCGGCGTCGCGCCCGGTCCGGAAGGTGACGGCGAGCATGTTGGGCACGTACTGCAGCTCGTCGATCGCCCGCTCGACCCGTTCGCGGACGTCGGCCGAGACATAGCGGTCGTTGTTGACCACGCGCGAGACCGTCTTGGCGCTCACCCCCGCCCGGTGGGCAACGTCGCGCATGGTCGCCATCGAGCTTCCTCTCTCGGTCGGTCAGCGATCAGTATGTCACCGATGTCAGACCGGATGGAGAGATTTTCTGACACCGGTGACATAGCCGCGAATGTGGCGTACTGTCCGGCACAAGCCCGTTGCAACGTGACCCAGGTAACAGACGCGCGTCAGAAGAGGAGGGGCCGGACGACCGTGCAACCGCAGCTCCTGCCTCCCAACGTGGTACCGCACTGGTACGCGGGCGGGCCGGCGCTAGCCGCATGGCGCGGTCTGCCACCGGTCGGCGACCGATCACCGGAGGAGTGGGTGGGCGCGACGGTCGTCCGCTTCGGTGAGCCGAACCTCGGTCCCGCCCGGCTGGCCGACGGCACGCTTGTGCGTGACTCGGTTCGCGCCGACCCCCTCAGCTGGCTCGGCCGCGACGACGGAGAACCTGGCGATACCGGTGTGCTCGTGAAGCTCTTAGATGCCGGCCAGCGCCTGCCCGTGCACGTGCATCCCACCCGGGCGTACGCCTCGCAACATCTCAGCTGCGACTACGGCAAGACCGAGGCGTGGTATGTCCTGGAAGCCGACGACGACGCTGCGGTGTGGGTCGGGTGGCGCGAGGAAGTCGGCCAAGACCGGCTCACGGAGCTGGTGGAAGCGCAGGATGCCGACGCGATGCTGGCGCTCATGCACCGGGTGCCGGTGCGACCGGGTGACGGCGTGCTCGTGCCGGGCGGAACCCCGCACGCCATCGGAGCCGGCATCCTGCTCGTGGAAGCGCAGGAGCCCACCGATCAGTCAATTCTGTTGGAGCGCACCAACACAACGGCATCCGACGACGAAGTTTTCCTCGGCCTCACCAGCGACGTGGCGCTGTCGGTCGTCGAGACCACAGCACTTACCGATGTCTCTGGGCTCACGCGGCACACCGGCGCCCACGTCGCCGGCCTGGTGGAGGTGCTGCCTGAGGCGGCGGCACCTTACTTCCGCATGGAACTGCTGACGCCGGGTGTCCACGTGCCCGCCGGATTCGCCGTCGCCGTCGTGCTGTCGGGCGCCGGCGCAGTGACGGCGGTGCACGGCGAACCCGTCGACATCGAACGCGGCCGGACCCTCGTCGTCCCAGCGGCTTGCGGGGATTGGCACATCGACGGCGACGTGCGGCTGCTCGTCTGCAGACCCGGCACCACGTGGCCACCACGGCGCACGGCAAGCACCACGGAAGAGGAAGGCACAGCATGACCGCACTGCTGGAGGCGCGCGCGGTCTCGCGCAGCTTCGGCCACGTCCGCGCGCTGGACCGCGCCGACTTCGACATCGGCCCCGGCGAGGTGGTCGGCTTGATCGGCGACAACGGTGCCGGCAAGTCGACCCTTATCAAGGCGTTGTCGGGCAGCCTCGAGTTGGATGAGGGCGAGATCTACTTCGAGGGCAGGCCCATTCGCCTGTCGACACCGCGACAGGCGAACGACCTCGGCATCGAGGTGGTGTACCAGGACCTGGCACTCGCTCCACATCTCAATCCCGTTCAGAACGTGTTCTTGGGCAGGGAAATCCCGCGCAAGGGCGTGCTCGGCCACCTCGGCTTCATGGACGAGAAGCAGATGCGCCGCCAGGCAGCCGCGTCCTTCAAAGAGCTTGGCGCAACGGTGCAATCGTTGAATTCGCCCGTGGGGTCGATGTCCGGTGGACAGCGTCAGGGCATCGCCATTGCCAGGGCGATCGCATGGGCGGACAAGGTCGTCATCCTTGACGAGCCGACCGCCGCGCTGGGCGTCATTCAGACCAAGAATGTCCTCGAGTCGGTGAAGAAGGTGCGCGACAAGGGAATCGCGGTCGTGTTCATCAGCCACTCGATGCCGCATGTGCTCGAGGTGTGCGACCGCATCCAGGTGCTGCGGCTCGGCCGACGTGTCGCCACCTATCCGGGCCACAGCACAACAGTCGAGACGCTTGTTGGCGCCATGACCGGTGCCCTCGACGCGAAGGAGGGCGCGGCGTGAGCACCTTAGCCAACCAGCCGGCCGCCGTCACGGACGGTGCAGGCGAGTTCGACGGCACCCAATCGCTGCTGAAACGCGTTGTCGGACTTCAGGCGTTCTGGATTCTGGGGGTCCTGATCGTCATCTGCCTGTTCTTCACCCTCATCGCCGGCGACCGTTTCCTGTCCACCGGCAACTTCTCGCTGATCTCGCAGAACGTCGCGGTCTGGGCGGTGCTCGGGGTCGGGATGACGTTCGTGATCATCACCTCCGGCATCGACCTGTCCGTGGGCTCGGTCTTGGTGTTCTCCTCCGTGGTCGCAGCCAAACTGATGGAGGCGATGGGCGGCAGCGGAATTGGGGTGGCCGCCGCGGGGCTCGTCGCTGCGATCCTCAGCGGCCTGGCGTGGGGTGCCGTCAACGGTGTGCTGGTCGCCAAGGCCAAGGTGCCCCCGCTGATCGTGACGCTCGGAACGCTGTCGGTTGCGCTGGGGCTGGCGCAGGTGCTCACCGGCGGCATCGACATCCGCTCTGTCCCCAGCGAGCTGACCGACTTCAGCGCCTACACAAAGGTATTGGGCATCCCGGGCCTGCCATTTGTGGCGCTGGTGGTCCTCGTACTCGGCGGCATCCTGCTGCACAAGACCAGGTTTGGTCGCTACACGTATGCCATCGGCAGCAACGAGGAGGCCGCCCGTCGTACTGGCGTCAAGGTGACGCGACATCTGGTGCTCGTGTACGCGCTGGCGGGAACTCTGGCAGGGCTGGGCGCGCTGCTCTCACTCGCTCAGTACGGCACCACGACGATCGCCGGGCAGTCGTTGACCAACCTCAATGTCATCGCCGCGGTGGTCATCGGCGGCACGTCCATCTTCGGCGGGTTCGGCACGATCTTCGGCACCGTGGTCGGGCTGTTCATCCCGGCCGTGCTGCAGTCCGGCTTCGTCATCGTCGGCGTCCAACCCTTCTGGCAGGGCGTCGCGGTCGGCTCGGTGCTCATCGCCGCCGTCTACGTCGACCAAACCCGACGCGCCGCGGCGATGCGCAGTGCGCGGTCCCGAGGCCTCTTCAAACGCAGAGGATCGAAATGAAAGGAAAGCCAGTGAACCGTAAGCGCGTAATGCTGGTCGCGGGTGCGTTAGGGGCTGTAGTGCTCGCGCTGCCGACGGCGGCCTGCACGTCCTCGAAGCCGCAGTCGAGTGGCTCCGGCGAAACGTCAAACGGCGCCACGGCCACCTCGTCACAGGCGGCGGCGACCACCGTTACCGCTCCAGCGAAGGCCAGCAAGAACTACAACATCCAGTTCTTACAGGGTGTGATCGGCGACCAGTTCTACATCACCATGCAGTGCGGCGCGCAGGAAGAGGCCGCCAGGCTCGGCGTCACGGTCAGCACGCAAGGCCCGCAGAAGTTCGACCCGACGATGCAGAAGCCTGTCCTCGACTCCATCGTCGCGGGCAGGCCCGACGCGCTGCTCGTCGCACCGACCGACGTGCAGGCCATGCAGCTGCCGCTGCAGCAGGCGGCCGCGGCGGGCATCAAGGTGGTCCTCGTCGACACCACCACCAACGATCCGTCGTACGCCGTTTCGGCGATCGCCAGCGACAACGAGGGTGGTGGCAAGGCAGCCTTCGACGCCATCAAGCACCTGCACCCCGAGGGCGGCAAGGTCATGGTGATGAACGTCGACCCCGGCATCTCGACCACCGACGCGCGCGCCAAGGGCTTCGAAGACGCCGTCAAGGCCGACGGCAAGTTCAGCTACGTCGGCGTGCAGTACAGCCACGACGACCCGGCGACCGCCGCTCAGCTCATGGGCGCCCAGCTCCAGAAGGACCCGGACCTGATCGGTGTCTTCGCAACCAACCTGTTCTCCGCCGAGGGCTCGGCCACCGGCGTCAAGCAGGCCGGCAAGAGCGGGCAGGTAAAGATCGTCGGCTTCGACGCGGGGCCGAACCAGATTCAGGCGCTGCGGGAAGGCACCGTTCAGGCGCTCGTCGCGCAGGAGCCGGGGATCATCGGCAAGTTCGGTGTTGACGAGGCGGTGACGGCGCTCGACGGCGGCCAGAACACCAAGAAGGTGCAGACTGGCTTCACCGTCATCACCCAGGAGAACCTGAACGGCGAAGGCGGTGCGGCAGCGTACAAGTCGAACTGCTGAGGTCTGGTCACGCCGCGGGAACACCCACCGTTGTGCCCGCCTCTGAGCGATAGCTCAGCGACTCCTGCGACGCCTCGCGTTTGTCGCTTGCTTCTCACTCGGAGGCGGGCGAATGGCAAATCCTCTCAGTGGCGCGACGCAAGTGTCCGCTGGGAATTCTACGAAAGCCGTTGTGGCTAGGGCCCACTGACGACGCCGAGCAGGTGTGCGACGGTGTCCGCGATCGCGGTGCGTGCGGCATCCATCGGCGGCCGGGGATCGGTTTTGCCGGTGAGCGCCGCCCGCAACGCGCCGGTGTAGGCAACGTTGAGCGCGGTGCCGATGTTGACCTTCACGATTCCCGCGCGGACCGCCTGTCGGAGGGTGTCGTCGGGCACGCCCGACGAGCCGTGCAGCACAAGCGGCACCGGCACCGCCGCGCGCAGGGCGGCGATCAGGTCGATGTCGAGTTCGGCTGTCTGAGTCAGCATCGCGTGTGAGCTGCCGACGGCGACGGCCAACGCATCGACACCCGTTGCGGTGACGAATGTTTGGGCCTGCCGCGGCTCGGTGCGCACGCCCGGCGCGTGCGCGCTGGCGGCCTGGGTGTCCTTGCCGCCGACGTAGCCGAGCTCGGCCTCCACGGCGAGGCCCTGCGCGTGGAGCCGCTTGGTGGCGTCTGCGGTGATGGCCACGTTCTGCTCGTACGGCAGAGAGCCGCAGTCGACCATGACGGACGAGTAGCCGGCCGTTGCGGCCTGGTGCCACAACTGTGCCGACTCGGCGTGGTCGAGATGTAGGCTCACCGGAACTTCGGTGTCGGACGCCAGGGCAGCGAGCGCAGCGGCCAGCGGCCGGATCAGGCCGTCGTGGAACTTCACGGTGTTCTCACTGACCTGCAGGATCACCGGGCGGCCGGACCGTTTCGCGCCGGCGGTGATGCCTTCCGCGTGCTCGAGCGTGACGACGTTGAAGGCCGCCACGCCGCCACCGCGCGCCGCGGCCTGGCCGACCAGCTCGGCGGTGGTGACCAGCGGCATGAGGCTCCTGCTCGCTCGAGGTGGGCTTGACGTGCTTCCAACGAGACGCAACCATATCCACTAAAACCCAACCATGGCAATGCGGTGTGAGGAGCGTGATGGCCGCTATCGCTGGGCTCGACGTCGGGACGACGTCCAGCAAGGCCGTGGTGTACGGCGAGGACGGCGTGGTGCTCGGCACCGGCCGCGCTCCCACCACATGGGACATCGACCAGCAGGGCGTCCAGACCGACGCGGAAGTCCTGTGGCGCAGCGCCTTCGACGCGTTGAGCACGGCCGCGGAGGCAGCGGGAGTGCCTGTGCACGCGGTCGGCGTGGCAAGCATGGGGGAGTCGGGTGTACTCGCCGACGCCCATGAGCGGCCGCTGGCTCCGGTCATCGCCTGGCACGATGGGCGCGACGGCGACGAGGTGGACGAGCTCGCCAAACAGCTCGGCCCCGAGGAGTTCGGCGGCATCGCGGGAAAGCCGCTGCGCGGCCAATTTTCGCTGACCAAGCACCGCTGGCTGCTGCGGAACCAACCCGCTACCCGGGCCGCAACGGTGCGCTTTGATGTCGGCGGCTGGGTGGTGCGGCGCCTCGGCGGGGACGCTGTCTCGGAACTGTCGCTGGCCGGCCGCACCGGCTGGCTCGACGTGGCGGCCCGCAATTGGTGGGACGACGCGCTGACATGGTCGGGTGCGCGCCGCGAGCTGCTGCCTCCGCTGGTCCAGGCGGGTGTGGCAGTCGGAAAGGTGACGTCCGATGCGGTGAGCCCGTTAGTGCGCGGGGCGCTGCTCACGCTCGCAGGTCACGACCATCAGGCGTCCGCGCTCGGCGCACGTGCGATCGGTCCAGGTCACGAGCTTGATTCGTCGGGCACCGCGGAAGCCTTGGTGCGCACCGTGTCCCGACTCCCGAGCCGCGCCGAGGTGGCACGGCTGGCCGCGTCCGGAATCACCACTGACCCGAGCATCGAGATCGACCACTGGACCCTCCTCGGAGGCACAGAAGGTGGTCTGGCGCAAAACCGCGTCCTCGAGCTGCTCGGCGTGGCGGCCGACGGGCTGGCTGGGCTCGACGGCGCCGCCGAGCGGGCGCCGCAGGGCCGTGTCGTGGTGAGCGGGTTCGGATCCGATGGGCTGACGCTCGGCGGCATCGCCGACGGGGTCGGACCGGGTGAGGTGTGGAAAGCTGTCGTCGCAGCTGCCGCCGACGAGGCGCTGGCGCTGCACCGGGCGATGGACGATGCCGTCGGGCCCGTTGTTCGCGTCGTCGTCACCGGCGGATGGCGGCACAGCGCAGAAGTCATGCGGGCCAAGGCCGCCCGTTTCGGCCGTCTCGAGGTGTCGACGGTCGACGAGGCCGGCGCGCTCGGGGCCGCGACGCTGGCTGCGCGTGCTGCGGGTGTGATCGGTCCCGCCGACCACTTGGGGGGCCAGTGACGTCGAGCCAGCGGACGCTTTTCGCCGACGAGCGGCACGCCGAGGTGCTGCGTCTGCTCGCTACCGAGCAGCGCGTCGAAAGCGCCCGACTGGCAAGGCATTTCGGAGTCAGCGCCGAGAGCATCCGCAAAGACTTGGCCCAGCTCGAGGCCCGCGGGTTGCTGCGTCGTGTGCATGGTGGCGCCGTGCCCGTCCAGCGCCTGCGCGAGGAACCGGGGATCGCCACGCGCACCGAGCAGGCCGAGCAGAAACTCGCCATCGCGCGGCACGCCCTGCGCTTCGTACCCCGCGGCGGCACACTGTTGCTCGACGCGGGTACGACCACGCTGCGGCTCGCCGAGCTGTTGCCCGCCGACGCCGACCTCGTCGTCTATACGAACGCCATCCCGGTGCTCACGGCCCTGCTGCAACGCGGGATCGTGGTCGTAGGCCTCGGTGGCCGGGTGCGCCCCGAGACGATGGCCGCGGTCGGCCCGCTGACAATCGAGGCGCTCGCCGGGATCAACGTCGACGTGGCGTTCCTCGGTACCAACGCGCTGTCGTTTGATCGCGGACTTACTACGCCCGACGCCGACGAAGCCCTGGTCAAGCATGAGATGCTGGCGGCCGCGCGGCAGCGTGTATTCCTGGTCGACACAAGCAAATTCGGTCGGGAGAGCCGCGCCAGGCATGCGGCGCTGACCGACGTCGATGTGCTCGTGACCGATGATTGCCTCACCCCCGAGCAGCGCAAGCGGTTGCTCGCGGTCGACGTTGCGGTCGAGGTCGCCTGATGATCACCACCGTCACGCCGAACCCGAGCCTGGACAGAACATTGCAACTGCCCCGGTTCGTGCCCGGCCATGTCAACCGGGCCACCGCCACCATGGTGGAGCCGAGCGGCAAGGGCGTGAACGTCGCACTGGCCCTCCACGGGGTTGGCGTACCCGTGCGCGCGGTGTTGCCGGTGGGCGGCAGTGTAGGGCACGAGATCGCCTTGCTGCTCGATGATCTCGGGCTCGACCATGTCGACGTGCCGATCGCCGGCACACCGCGTTCCAACATTTCGCTTGTCGAGGCCGACGGGCGCACCAGCAAGGTGAACGAGCCCGGCCCACACCTGTCAGATGGCGAGATCGACGCGCTTTGCACAATGGCGTTGGCGCAAAACGGTACCGGAGAGTGGGTGGTGTGGGCGGGCAGCCTTCCGGGCGGATTCACCCCGCAACGGTTCGCCGACGCCGTGGCAGCCACCAGGGCCGCCGGCAGACTCGTCGCCCTGGACTGCTCCGGTCTGCCTCTGCGCCATGCACTCGCGCAAGTGGGCGGCCGGCTGCCGCATCTGGTGAAGCCCAACGCCGACGAGCTCGCCGAGGTCACCGGCCGCTCCCTGAGCACGCTCGGCGATGTTGCCGAGGCGGCGCAGATGCTGCTCGCACGCGGAGTGCGCACCGTCCTGGTTAGTCTCGGGGGCCATGGCGCGCTCCTTGTCGACGCCGACCTGCCGGAGCCACTCCACGGTGCCGCAGCCGTGCGCAGGGTTGTCAACACAGTGGGCGCGGGCGACGCATTCCTGGCCGGCTGGCTCGCCGCCGTGCATGCCGGAGGCACCAGCAGCGACGCGCTCGCCAACGCGTTGCGGTTTGGTGCCACCGCCGTGGAGGACGAGGGCACGCTGCTTGGTGTTCCCGATCCGTGCCGACCGGTCGTCATCGGACCCGCCGCGCAGACGCCCCTCACTCTGTGATGCTCAGGCGAGCAACTGTTCGTCCACGGCAACCAGGACTTTCACGTGCTGTCCGCCGGATGACAACGCGTACGCGTCAGCCACTCGCGTAAGCGGCACCTCAGCCGTAACGATGTCATCGACGCGTACATCGCCTGCGACGAGAAGGCGGATCGACTCGTCGTAGTCCTCGGGCAGGTAGGTGGCGCTGCCCTGGATGCGTATCTGGTAGTCTTGAACGACCGGCATGGGGACCGCCGCGTCGCCTGCAGGCACGCCGACAATCACCACGGTGCCGCCTTTGCTCGCCATACCGATGGCCTGTCGGACGGTGGCCGCGACTGCTACGCAGTCGAAAACGACGTCGGCACTCTCGCCGAGCGCGGCACGCG
>JAJKIB010000092.1 GCA_021154745.1 Mycobacterium sp. | reverse complement strand
GGTCGATCCACTTTCTTGCTCAGCCGCCGTCTGCGCGCGTTCTGCTCGTCGAGTTGTCGCAGGTGAACCCTATGTTGGCGGCATGACCAGCAACACGATCGGCAACTTCTTGGCGGGACTCACGCCAGCGACGCGTCCGGTCGCCGAGCGCGTCATCTCAGCAATCGTCGGATGGCAGCGATGGGCCGTCGGGGTAAAGTGTGCACCGTCGGAGCCAACCGTCAGTCGAGTACATCTGGTGTGTCACTACGGCCGCTTGTTGCGCGGGTGTGAGCAGCGCTTCGAGCCGACCGGCTCCAGGTATGTCCGACGTCGACGAGGCCCTGATCCGTGATCTGCTGGAGCTGGCTGTCGACGCCTTGCCGGCTTTCCGGCGCTCAATTATGCGTCGAGGTCTTGCTGGACCAGTTCGGCGACGGTCTTGAGGGCGTCCTCGTCGTCGGAGGCGACGGTCACCTCGGTGCCGTTGCCTGCGCCCAGCGTCATGATCATCAGCGCCGAGCCGGCGTCGACCGGCTCACCGCCGTCCATCGAGAGCGTGACGGGTACGCCGGCGTTGACGACGGCTTCGGCGATGATGGCCGCAGGCCTGGCGTGCAGTCCGATGGCGGAGCCGACGATGACGGTCTTGGCGGGCATTGGGTTCTCCTTAATTGGTGGCTGGTGTGGGGTCTATGCGGTGGCCAGGGCCGGGGCTTCCTCGGCCTCGACGCTGGGCTTGATGAACTCTTTGGCTGCGATGACGGCCAGCGCGCCTGCCACTGTCCCGACCGCGAGCGCGACCAGGAACCACAGGAGATGGCCGATCGCAAAGAACACGAAGATGCCGCCGTGCGGGGCCTTCAGCGTGACGTCCAACGCCATGATCAAGGCGCCGGTGACGGCGCCGCCGAACATCATCGACGGGATGACCCGCAGTGGGTCGGCCGCCGCGAACGGGATGGCACCCTCGGAGATGAACGACGCGCCGAGAAGCCAAGCGGCCCTGCCGTTCTCACGCTCCGGCTCGGTGAACAGGCCGGAGCGGACGGTGGAGGCCAGCGCCATCGCGAGTGGGGGCACCATGCCCGCTGCCATCACCGCGGCCATGATCCGAAGCGATGCGGGATCGGCGACGTTGAGGCCCGCGGTGGCGAAGGCGTAGGCCGCCTTGTTCACCGGACCGCCGAGGTCGAAGCACATCATCAGGCCGAGGATGACGCCGAGGATGATGACCGACGTGCCAGTCATTCCGCTCAGCCAGTTGGTCAGGCCGGACGTGATGGCGGCCAGCGGACGACCGAGCAACATGAACATCAACAGACCGACAACCAGCGATGCGAACAAAGGGATGATCACGACGGGCATCAAGCCCCTGAGCCACCGGGGTGCGACGATGCGGCTGATCCACAGCGCAGTGAAGCCGGCGATCAGACCTCCGACGATGCCGCCGATGAAGCCACCGCCGACGAAGACGGCGACCGCGCCCGCTGTGAATCCCGGTGCGATGCCGGGCCGGTCCGCGATCGCGAACGAGATGTAACCGGCGAGTGCGGGCACTAAGAACATGAACGCCAGGCCGCCGAGAGTGAACAGAACCGCTCCCAGGTACTGGGTCAGACCGCCGGAGGGCAGATTGGTCAGCGAATTGGTGCTGGCGATGACGTGGCCAAGCGAGCTGAATCCGAAAGGCAGCGAGGGCTTTTCGCCGTCGGGCTTATTGGCAATTCCGTAGCCGGCGAACAGGAACCCGAGCGCGATCAGCAGGCCGCCCGCGGCGACGAACGGGATCATGTAGCTCACGCCGGTCAGCAGGATCTGGCGAAGGCGGGTACCCCAGCCGACGCCGCCGCCCGGTGCCGCCGCGGTGGCCGGGGCGTTCGCGTCACCCTGCACGCGTGCGGCGGCCGGATTCGCCGCGGCGGCAAGCGCTTCGGCCACCATCTTGTCGGGTTCGTTGATGGCGCGTTTGACGCCCGATGCAACGACGGGTTTACCGGCGAACCGATGCTTGTCCTTGACGCCGACGTCGGTGGCGAAGATGACCGCATCGGCCTCGGCGATGGTCGACGGCGCCAGCGGTGTGCTGCCCGACGAACCCTGGGTCTCCACGTGCAGCATCGCACCCGCCTTCTTGGCGGCGGCGACCAGCGAGTCGGCAGCCATGTAGGTGTGCGCGATGCCGGTCGGACACGCGGTGACGGCGACCAACGTCTTGGGCGCTGCCTGCACCGGTTCGGCTGCGGGCTTGGGCTTTTCGGTGCTCGCGTTGACCACGCCGTCGACGAGCTCGACCACTTCACCCGGCGTCGCCGCGTTACGCAGCGACTCGACGAAGTCCTTGCGCACCAGGGCCCGGGCGAGGCTGGACAGCAGCTTCATGTGCTGGGCGCCGCCTGCTTCCGGGGCCGCGATCAGGAAAGCCAGATCCGCGGGTCCGTCCGGGGCGCCGAAGTCGACGGCCGGGTTCAGCCGGGCGAACCCGATGGAAGCCGTATCCACATATGGCGAGCGGCAGTGCGGGATCGCGATGCCGCCGGGCAGCCCGGTGGCCGATTGTTCCTCGCGCGCCATCGCGGCGGCGATGAGCCCGTCGCTGTCGTGGGTGCGGCCGGCGTCGGCGAGCCGGTTGACGAGTCGGCCGATGACCGTCTGCTTGTCTCCACCCGCATCGACATCGAGAAGAACAAGATCGGTGTTGATGATCGGTTGGGAGGCGGTGCTTGTCATGGCGATACCTTCGTGTTGGTGGTGGGTGAGATCGGGGCGATCGGCGTCACCCGGACGGCATTGAGGTCGATCTGCGCCGGCGTGGGGAGCGCGGATCCCGGCAGCGCGGCGGCGGCGCTGCCGTATGCGACCGCCATCTGCAGCCGCTGCGGAGGAACGGCGCCGCCCACGTCGGCGCGGATATAGCCGGCGAGGGAGGCGTCGCCTGCGCCGACGGTGCTGCGTGCTGCGATGGACGGGGGGGTGGCCAGCCAGCTGCCGGTCTCGTCGACCAGCACGGCGCCGCCGGCGCCCAGGGTGGCGAGCACCGCGCGTACGCCGCGGTCAACCAGCTGGCGGGCCGCCGACACGACGGGCTCCGGATCGCCTTGGGCGACCGCGGCTTCCAGTGCCTGCGGTGAGTAGCCGAGCACACCGGCGAGCTCTTCTGCATTGGGTTTGATCAGATCGGGCGCGGCCCGGTCGAAGGATTCGACGAGCGCGCCAAGCGGTCCTTCGGAAGTGTCGATCGCGACCCGGCACGGATAGGACTGGAGTAGCGCAACGACATGGGCGTACCAGTTGTCGGGCACATCGGGCGGCAGCGAACCGGAAAGTACCACCCATGAAGCGGTCTCGGCGTTGGCGATCACCGACTTGGTGAGCGCGTCTAGGGCCGCGGCGCCGAGAGCGGCGCCCGGTTCGTTGAGTTTCGTTGTGGTGCCGTCGTGTTCGGTGATGGCCAGATTGGTTCGCACCGCCCCGGCGGTGGACACGCACCTGAACGACACCGCGCTGGCTGAAAGGGCGGCCACCAGGGGATCGGTGGTGGGGGCGGGGAGCACCGCCACGGCGTCCAGGCCGGCCAGCGTCAACGCGCGTGCGACGTTGACGCCCTTGCCACCGGGCTCGGTCGTCACCGAGGAAACCCGGTGCACCGCGCCGCGGGTGAGCGGCCCGCTGAGTGTGACCGTGCGGTCGATGCTCGGGTTGGGGGTAACGGTGACGATCATGCGACCACCACCTCGACGCCGCTGTCGATGAACTGCTCACGATCGGCGGAGGTGATCTCGGAGTCCGTGATCAGCGTGTCGACACTGGAGATCGGGGCGAAGCTGACGAAGTCCTCACGGCCGATCTTCGATGAATCAGCGGCTACCACTACATAATTGGCGGCCTTGACCATGGCTCGCTTGACGGCCGCCTCGTCGCTGTCGGGCGTCGAAAGGCCGTGGCGCACGCTGATCGCGTTCGTGCCGATGAACGCGATGTCCACCCGCATCGTGTCGAGCACGCGCAATGTCTGCTCGCCGACCGCCGCCTGGGTCAGACCGCGGACGCGGCCGCCGAGCAGTTGCAGGGAGACCGATGGCATGGCAGCCAGCCGTGCGGCGATCGGCACCGAGTTCGTCACCACGACCAGTTCCCGGTCGGCAGGCAACTGGGCCGCGATGCGCGCGGTCGTGGTTCCAGCGTCCAGCAGCACGGCGGCCCCGCCGAGCGGAAAGAACTCGGTAGCCGCCGCAGCGATGGCGTCCTTGTGTTCGGCGCGTGTGGTCTCCCGCTCACCGACACCGGGCTCGACGAGGTGCAGCGCACGGGCCGGCACGGCGCCGCCGTGCACTCGCCGCACGACGCCCGCCTTGTCAAGGACGGCGAGGTCACGGCGCACTGTCTCGGTGGTGACTTCGTAGGCCTGCGCCAGCTCGGTCACCGAGGCACGGCCCCGCGAGATCACCAGCGAGGCGATCGCTTCCTGACGCTCTTCGGCATACATGATGCTCCGTTTGTGTGGATTGCCGTATTTGTGGCTTTAAGTCCGTATGGATGTGGTTCTATTTGGTTTTACTACTGATCGTGTTGACTTGTCAAGATTTTCTTGTAACCTGCTTCACATGACCGCTTCATCCCCGCCTACGTCACGTCAGCTGGACTGCGCTCCCGCCGGCTATCCGGCGGGCACCGTGTTGCGCGGTGTCCCGGTGGTCGCCGGTGTTCAGTACGCACCGGTCATCCGGCCCGGCCGACTGCCCTCCGTCGACACTGGCGCGTCCGAGGTTCTGATCGACGACCCCGACCGTCCCGCCGAGGCCGCGCGGTTTTGGGCGGCCGCCACCGCGGTCGCCACCCGGTTGCGGGATCGCGCAGCGCACGCGACCGGCGCAGCGTCGGAGGTTCTTGCCGCCACTGCCGCGCTGGCACAGGACCGTGCGTGGTTGGCAGCCACGGAGAAGCGCATCAAGGACGGCGAGCCGGCCGCCCGGGCGGTGACTCAGGTCGTCGAGCAGTTCGTCGTCACGTTCACCCAACTCGGCGGCCTGATGGCCGAGCGCGTCACCGACCTCAGGGACATCCGCGACCGTGTGATCGCCCAACTCAGCGGCCTGCCGGAGCCCGGCGTCCCGCTGCCCGACATTCCGTCGATCCTGTGCGCGGAAGATCTCGCGCCCGCCGACACGGCGGGTCTGGATCCCGAATTGGTTGTCGCCCTTGCCACCACCTTGGGCGGGCCAACGAGCCACACCGCGATCATCGCCAGGCAGCTCGGCATCCCGTGTGTTGTCGCCGTCGACGGGCTCGACGCCGTTGCGGCAGGAACGATGGTGCTTGTCGACGGCACTCTGGGCACCGTCACGGTGTCGCCGGAGCACGCCGCCGCGGGAGAGGCCGTCGCTGCCGCGCAGCGCGAGGCCGAACGCGCAGCGCATTGGTCAGGACCCGGTGCCACCTCCGACGGGCACGCGGTGTCGATCCTCGCCAACGTCCAGGACGGTGCCGCCGCGCGCGCCGCCGGCGAGACGCCTGCCGAGGGCGTCGGGCTGTTCCGCACCGAATTGTGTTTCCTCAACCGGGACACCGAGCCAAGCGTCGACGAGCAGGCCGACATCTACGCCGAAGTGCTCGAGGCGTTTTCGGGCCGCAAGGTGGTGATCCGGACGCTGGACGCCGGATCCGACAAGCCACTCAAGTTCGTCGGCCACCCCGACGAGGCCAACCCTGCACTCGGTGTGCGCGGCATCCGCATCGCTGAGGACAACCCGGGGCTGCTGGACCGGCAGCTGCAGGCCATCGCCGCCGCCGCCCAGCGCACGGGCAACCAGCCGTTGGTGATGGCACCGATGATCGCCACCGCGCAGGAGGCCGAAAACTTTGCCGCCCAGGCACATTCGCACGGTCTCACTGCGGGTGTGATGATCGAGGTGCCGGCGGCCGCGTTACTGGCCGATCGGATCCTCGAACATGTCGACTTCCTGTCGATCGGCACCAATGATCTGGCCCAGTACACGATGGCCGCCGACCGCATGTCGGCCGATCTCGCCGCGCTGACGGACCCGTGGCAGCCGGCGGTGCTGGCGTTGGTGGCAATGGCGGTGCGGGCCGGCGCGGCGGCGGACAAGCCCGTGGGGGTGTGCGGCGAGGCCGCCGCCGACCCGTTGTTGGCGTGCGTGCTGACCGGGCTGGGCGTGACGTCGCTGTCGGCCGCGGCCGCCGCGATCCAGGGCGTCGGCGCGAAGCTTGCCCAGGTCACGCTGCAGCAGTGCCGTGAAGCGGCGAACGCCGTGCTTGGCGCCGCGACCGCAGCGGATGCACGCGCCGCCGCACTCTCCGCGCTGAGGAATTAATCGGACTGCGGTCCGGTTACCTCTTACATGCCTGCTATCACCGCCGACACGCTGACTCTCCCGCGGATAACCGCCCCTACGCCGACCGACACCGAGCGACCCGTCCGGTCCATCACCACCGGACCGCACGGCTACGAGGGCGAGGGTTTCCCCGTCGTGCGCGCGTTCGCCGGAGTCAGCGCCGCCGACCTCGACCCGTTCGTCCACATGGACCAGATGGGTGAGGTGGAGTACCAGCCCGGTGAACCGAGGGGCACCGACTGGCATCCGCATCGCGGGTTCGAGACCGTTACCTACATGATCGACGGCCGCTTCGCGCACCAGGATTCGCACGGGGGCGGCGGGCTGATCACCGACGGCGCCACGCAGTGGATGACGGCCGGCTCGGGCATCCTGCACATCGAGACCCCGCCCGCCGAACTGGTGGAACGCGGCGGTGTCTTCCACGGCATCCAGCTGTGGGTGAACCTGCCGCGCAAGGACAAGTTCGCGGCGCCGAAGTATCAGGCCATCGAGGGCAACGAGGTGAGGCTACTGTCGTCGGATGACGGCGGCGCGCTGGTCCGCGTCATCGCCGGCGAGGTCGACGGCCATCAGGGCCCGGGCGCGACGCACACGCCAATCACCTTGGCGCACGCGACGATTGAACCCGGCGCTCAGTTGAATCTGCCGTGGAACCGCGACTTCAACGCGTTGGTCTACGTGTTGTCAGGCCGTGGCGCGGTCGGCCCCGTCGGGCATCCGGTTCACCAGGGACAGCTCGCCGTGCTCGGCTCCGGCGACCGGATCAGTGTGGCCGCGCAGTCGACACAAGAGTCGCGTCGGCCGGCGTTGGAGGTTCTCATCCTGGGTGGCAGGCCGATTCGCGAGCCGGTCTTCCAGTACGGCCCGTTCGTGATGAACTCCAAGTCCGAACTGATCCAGGCGCTCGAGGACTTCAACGCCGGCAAGTTCGGCGCCATCCCGCCGAACGCATTGATGCCGCACAGGCCGCTCGGCTAGCCCGCTGCGCTCGGTCGCGATTGCAACGTCGGTGCGGCGGCGGCCAGAAGCGCTTCGCGGTTTCCGCCCCGCGGCGGATAGATTCGCTCGCCATTGATGGTGCGCTTGGTCGCTTTGGCTTCGGCCCCACTGGTGACGACCTGCCGATCCCAACCCTCGGTGTACACAGCGCCGGCCGGCCCGAGATCCAAAACCGTGACGTACCACGGAATTCGCAACGACAGCATGGGCTCGCCAAGTAGGTCACTGATGACGTTGTAGCCGGCGAACCGGCCCATCGGCCGACCATGCTGGCACGACATCACCGAAAGATGCGTATCGTCCATCCTCGCGGCCGCGACATCGCCTGCAGCGAACACGTCATCCACGCCGTTGACACGCAGGTAGTCGTCCACCGGGAGGCGGTCAAGGCGGTCACGCTCGACACCAAGGTCCGCGGTCAGCGGGTTGGCCCGCATGCCCGCACACCACACCACGGTCGCCGCCGCCAGCTTTTCACCGGTCGACAGTGTCGCCCCGGCGTCGTCGACCTCAGTGACGCGGACACCGAGCCGAGTCTCGACCCCGTTGGTTTTCAGCGCGGCCTCGATCACCGGCCGCGCCGAGGTGCCCATGTCGGAGCCGACATGCGGGTTGTGATCGACAAGCACGACACGGGCCGGCGGCATCAGCCGTGCAGGCAGCTCGCAGGCGGTCTCGATGCCGGTCAGTCCGGCGCCCACCACGACGGCTGTCCCGGCAGCGGGCGTGTGAGGTCCGCCTGCCAGCGCCGCCAGGTGTCGGTGCAGCGTCATCGCGCCGTCGTAGGTGTCGACGTCGAATCCGAACTCGTGCAGACCGGGGAGGTCGGGTTTGACCACCTGGCTGCCCAGCGCGATCACGAGACGGTCATAGGCACGCGGGCCGACAGAGGTGATCACGGTGCGCGACGTCGGGTCGATCGCCGTCACGTCTGCGGCGATGTGCCGAACTCCGGCGGGGTCGAGCACATCCTTCAGCGGCATGCGGCAGGGCGTCAGGTCGGCCTCGTAGTTGCGGACCCGAATGTCGTGGTATGGCTGAGAGCTGAGCACGGTGACGTTCACATCGCCGTGCGCGGCGCCGAGTTCGTCGAGTCGCCGGGCCGCACCGAGGGCCGCCCAAAGTCCGGCGAAACCGGAGCCGAGTACCACGACCTCGCTCATCCGGCCGACGCTACCGGCTCGGCGGGATGCGGGTAGAGCAGCTCCAGCTCGCCGAGATTGGCGGCCACGGTGGTCAGCGGCAGCGCCGCGGAGATCGCCAAATCGTCGTCGGTCGCGTCGGCGCGCAGGGCGAGCACGAAGGCGTCACTGATCGACTGGAGCTCTCGGCCGTCGTCTCCGGTCAGCCGCGCACAGATCGCTTCGGCGTGCCCCTCGAGCACCTCGCGGGTCTGCGGATACGCCCCCAGCGGCGGCGGGACGACGTCCGTTATCAGCTCGGCGGCGGCGCGCAACCTGATCGCGCGGTTGGCGGCCCGCACCACGGGTGCCCGTAAGTCGGTGGTGCCGCCGTTCTCCGAAAGATACTGCCGGACAGCATCATCCACGGTGCGCGACGCCTCCAGCCCCGCGCGGCTGAGTGTGATCACGCGGTCGGTGGCGTCCTCGGAGGCGCCGCGCGTTACCCGCAGCACCGCCGCCTTCAAGAACTCGGCGCCGACCGCGCGGGCGTCGTCGATCGCCTTGGACACCGCCGCCGTCGCCCCGCGCGGCCACAGCAAGACCGACACCACGATGCCCACCAGAGCGCCGACCACGACGTCCTCGACGCGGATCAGTCCCACCTGCCAACCGGTAGGCACGATCAGGTTGAAGTTGATCAACACCATCATCGTGAACGCGGCCTGGCCCGCCACGAACGACGCCACCTCCGGCACGTACGCCGAACCGAACGCCACGATCGGCAGCAGGATCCACAGCACCACCGGATCCACGCCGAGCAGCTCGATGACCACTGCACCGAGCACGAAGCCCACCGCGGTGCCGGCGACCGCGCGCACCACCCGGGTACCCGTGGTCAGTGCGCTGCTACGCAGCACCGACATCGCGCCGAGCACCACCCAGAATCCGTGCTCCACCGGAAAGACGTGCGTCACCGCAACGGCGAGAGCCAGCCCGAGCCCGGTGCGCACGCTATTGCGCAGGACGACCGCCCTGGTGGCCAGGAATCCCTTGGTGATTGCGGCGACCGCGACGGTTTCGGGCATCACCCAGTCCGCGGCTCCGGTGTCGGGCAGTCGACGGCCCAGCACCCGCGCCCACACCGGTCGGGCGTCCGCGGCCGCCGCGTTGCGGATGATCCGGCCGGTGACCGCGACGGTGGCCGCGACGGTCCGGCGGTTCAACAGCTTGCGGCCGACGGCCACCGCCGCCGCGTCATCGGCCTCGCCGAGCAGTTCGGTGATGTCTTCGCGGTAGCGGCCCTGCGCCACCGACCGCAACTCGGTCAACGCATCGCGAAGATCGGCGCTGCGCGCTGCCCGCCCGGCGACACTGCGGAGCCGCAGCACCGCCGCCGAGTCCCGCAGCACCCGCACCGCGGGATCCTTCATCGCCCCGAGCAACCGACCGGTGTCGTCGCTGATCCGATCGGACAGCCAGCCGAGGTCGTCGACCACGCGGACCAGCGCGCGGCTGCCCGCGGTCAACGCGACCGGTCGATAGTCGGCGCCAAGGAAGGCGGCATCGAGCGCGTTCATCGCCTTCGTGACTGCGCGTCCGGACGCGGCGCCCTCCAGCCGGTCGGCCAGTCGGTTGCACACGCGTGCTGCGTGTGCGCGCAGCTCGTCGTGATGTCGCGGTGGGAAGAGGAACATGGCGGCGGGCACGCATATCGCCAGCGCAATCAGCCAGCCCAAAAGCCGCTCCGGTAGCGGGCCGACAGGTGTGCAGGCGGGAAGCACGAACATCAGCAGGGTGGCGCGCTGACCCGCGGCCACGATTTCGCTGAGCACGCCGGCGAAGATCACCGCCACGCCCAGCACGAACATCAGCCCGACGCTCAACCAGGGGTGCGGCGCGACCAGGGTGCCCAGCGTGATGAGGATGGCGCCGTTGAACCCCAGCCCGCAATATGCCAGCGCCCTTGCCGGCCGGTTACCGGGGAAGTCGACCAAGATCAGCAGTGCCACCGATCCGAAGATGGTGAACAACGGCGTCTGCGATCCCCCCGCGACCGTGAAGCTCACCGCTGCCGCGAGGGGCAGCACAATGGCGGCGCGGAGCGCCCGCCGTAGCGCATCGAATTCGGGGTCGCGTGCACGCAGCCGGTCCAACACGTGTCGCAACACCGCGGCCGTTTCAGTGGGCAAGGATCTTGATTCCCAGGACGAGTACACCCACGCCGACAAGCAGCGCGACGGCGAGCGCCTGCTGCCACCACCGCAACTGAGTTCTGCGCACGGCGAGCAGTGCGATCAAGCCGAGTTCGGCGACCAGCACCCACGCCGCAGCCCATATAGCGGTGTAGGTGCTCAGCGCGCCTAGCCCGGCGACGGCAAGGATCACCAGCGGCAGCACTGCCGCCTCCAGAATCTGGCCGGAGGACTGCAGCATCCGCAGCAAGGCTCGTCCCTGCGGGGCGGTGCTGTACACGCCGAGGTGCGCGACCCAGTCGGCCAGCAGGCTGGCAGCCCAGAGGCCGCCGGTGGCCACCGCGACGTCGAGCATCCGGGTCCATGCGCTGGTGTCCTCGGTGGTGTAGCGCGCCAACACGGCAAGTGTGGCGAGACACGAGATAGCGCCGTAGAGGCGTTCGCGCAGTAGTGAGACGACGTGCTCAACAGGCGCGGCGTCGCCGACGGCGGCGCTACTCACTGCCGGGCACCGAGGCGAACCGGCCGGAGTCGAGCGCGTCGGTCAGTTGCCCGGCGATCCACTCCAGTGCGGCCGCGTCACGTGGCAGCGCCGCCTGTTCGTAGCCGACCAGCAGGTACACCCCCCACGCCGCGAACATTTGGGCCTGCCTTTTGTTCTGCAGGATTTCGAACGCCGACTCGTACAGGACGTCGAAGCGCTGTTGGTCCACCGCGGCCTGTATCGGGTAGACCTGCGGGTCGACTGAACTCCACACCCGAATCGCCGCCTCGGCGCCATGCGGCAGCATCAACCCGACCTGGATCAGCGTGTCGATGCGTCGACGCGGATCCGGCTCGGCCCGCACCGCCTCGATGGCCTGCACGGTGCGGCCCTGCATCCAATGCGCGACCAGTTCCTTGGTGTAGGCGGGCCAGCCGGGGAAGTAGTGATAGAAGGAGCCGGTGGTGACGCCGAGACGACTACAGACCTCGGCCAGCTTCAGTCCGCCGTAGCCCAGATCCGACAGCACATCGAGCCCGGTTTCGAAGTAGGACTCCCGCGACACGACGCTCGCCATGGCAGCACCCTAGTGCGACAACGTCCCGTCCTCTTCAAGACTATCGCCAAGGCCGGCGGTTGACGCCACGCCAAGAATGGCCGTCAAAATTTGCTAGCTGGACCTGCCGATGTGGCCAGGTTTAGCTACCGCGCTCGACGGACCAGTGAGCTGTGGCACAATTTGACCGTGCCGCAACATACCGCGAGTCGAGGACCCGGTCGCCCACCCGCAGCGAAGGCAGCTGAGACGCGTGAGCGCATCGTACAAGCGGCGCGCGAAGTCTTCAGCGAACTTGGCTACGACGCCGCCACCTTCCAGGCGATCGCAATCCGCGCCGACCTCACCCGTCCCGCGATCAACCATTACTTCGCGAGCAAGCGGGTGTTGTGGAGCGAAGTCGTCGAACAAACCAACGCGTTAGTAGTTAGCGCGGGCACGGCGCGGGCCCAGAGCGAGACCAATCTGCT
>JAJKIB010000091.1 GCA_021154745.1 Mycobacterium sp. | reverse complement strand
TTTTCCCACCCCAGGGTTAAGCGTTGCTCTTAGTGAGCCGGATCATACTAACTAGAACACGTTCGCAGTGTCAAAGATCGGTAAAAGTACTCGAAATTGTGACCTTTGCGCAGGTCAAGCGCGATGTGACCCAGGTCATTCTGGAACGTGTTCTAGTGCTCACAGGACTTTGACAAGCAGAGAATGTCATTCTCCTTGACCCATGAGGGCCGTCGCGGAGAAATTACTTTCGGGATCACGGTCAGCAAAGTAATTCTGCAACGTTTTCGATAGCTCTGACGGGTCCCAGGCATCGGATTCCGCACTGAACCGATGCTCGGCCGTCGGTGCCGCAACAAGTGTCACCGTTGGACCGTAGACGATGAACAGCTGTCCGTTCACACCTTGCGACGCGGGAGAGGCCAGAAACCGCACCAGGTTCACGACGTGCTCGGGCGACAACGGGTCGATCTGACCCTCGGCCAGCTCGGGAGAGTCCCCGAAGACATCGGCCGTCATCGCGGTGCGGGCGCGAGGCGCGATCGCGTTGGCCCGCACCCCGTAGCGCTCGAGCGCTCGCGCCGCCGTGAGTGTCAGTGCGGTGATGCCCGCCTTGGCGGCGCCGTAGTTGGCCTGGCCGACGGGACCGGCCAGCCCCGCCTCCGACGACGTGTTGATGATGCGGCCGTAAACGGTTCCGGCTCCGGCCTTGGCCTTGGCCCGCCAATAGGTGGCCGCGTTGCGGGTCAACAAGAAGTGGCCGCGTAAGTGGACTGCGATCACGGTGTCCCAGTCCTCGTCGGACATGTTGAACAACATGCGGTCGCGGGTGATCCCGGCATTGTTGACGACGATGCTCAAGCCTCCGAGGCCGTCGGCGGTTTCCACCAACTCGTCGGCGGTGGACCGCTGGCTGATGTCGCCGGCGACGGCGACGGCCTTGGATCCAGCGGTGGCGATCTCGTCGATGACATCGGATTTGTCCAGCGCACCGGCGATGTCGTTGGCCACGATGCTCGCGCCCGCTCTAGCAAGCCCGATGGCCTCTGCCCGGCCCAGGCCCGCTGCCGCGCCCGTCACCACCGCGACCAGTCCGGAGAGATCGGTCGCGTCGCTATTGGGAGTCAATTTATGAATACCTCTAGTCTCTGCGGATCAGGGCAGCTCGCGGGCACTCGGCGATCGACTGCTCCGCCAGGTCCTCCTGGTCGGCGGGCACCGGGTCGGCCTTGACCACGGCGTAATCCTCGTCGTCGAGATCGAACAGATCGGGGGCAATTCCCACGCACACGGCGTTGCCCTCGCAGCGATCACGGTCTACTTCGACTCGCATACAACCCCTCCTCGCCCGGCTTCAGCCTTGAGAATACGACCCGCCCGATCGGGACCAGTGTGACACCGGCCTGGACCCTAAGACTAGAACGTGTTACAACCGGGTGAGACCAAGGGTCAGACACACAGGTCCCTAGTAACCAAGTTAGGACGAGGCGATGCGGATCGGCTACACCCCAGAGCAGGAGGAGTTGCGTCGCGAGCTGCGGTCCTACTTCACCAAACTCATGACGCCCGCGCGCGCCGCGGCACTGGCCTCAGGCGACGGCGAGATGGGACGGGGCAACGTCTACCGTGAGACCGTCGCGCAGATGGGCAAGGACGGCTGGCTGACACTGTCCTGGCCCAAGGAGTTCGGCGGCCAGGCGCGCCCACCCATGGATGGGCTCATCTTCAACGACGAGGCCGCCATCGCGAACGTCCCGGTGCCGTTCCTGACGATCAACAGCGTCGCGCCGACGATCATGGCGTTCGGCACCGAGGAGCAGAAGAAGTTCTTCCTGCCGAAGATCGCCTCCGGGGACCTTCACTTCGCCATCGGCTACTCCGAACCCGGGGCGGGCACCGACCTTGCCGCGCTGCGCACCACGGCGGTGCGCGACGGTGACGACTACGTCATCAACGGCCAGAAGATGTGGACCAGCCTGATCGCATACGCGGACTACGTGTGGCTCGCGGTGCGCACCAACCCGGAGGCCAAAAAGCACCGGGGCATCTCGATGCTGATCGTGCCGACCAGCGCCGACGGCTTCTCCTGGACGCCGGTGCACACCATGGCGGGCGTCGACACCAGCGCCACCTACTACCAGGACGTCCGGGTCCCGACCAGCAACCTCGTCGGCGAGGAGAACGGCGGCTGGAAGCTGGTCACCAACCAGCTCAACCACGAACGCGTCGCACTGGTCTCGGCGCAGCCGATTTTCATGGCGCTCAACGGCGTCCGTGAGTGGGCACAAAACACCAAAGACGTCCACGGGAACCGGCTCATCGACTCGGAGTGGGTGCAGCTCAACCTCGCTCGCGTACACGCCAAGGCCGAGGTGCTCAAGCTGATCAACTGGGAGCTGGCGTCCACCGAGGATGCCGCGCCCTCACCCGCCGACGCATCGGCGGCCAAGGTATACGGCACCGAACTGGCCACCGAGGCCTATCGCCTCCTCATGGAGGTGCTGGGGACGGCGGGCACGCTTCGGACGAACTCCCCGGGCGCGCTGCTGCGTGGACGGGTCGAGCGGATGCACCGCAGCTGCCTGATTCTGACGTTCGGCGGCGGCACAAACGAGATTCAGCGCGACATCATCGGGATGGTCGCGCTCGGCCTTCCCAGGGTCAACCGGTAGAGGAAAGCGGAGACTTCACATGGATTTTTCAAAACCGGAAGCCGCCGACGAGCTGGGCGGCCTGACCCGTACCATCACCGAATCGGTCTGCACCGCCGAACACCACAAGGAGCTCGACGGCCTCGAGCAACGCTTCGACCGCGACCTGTGGGCCAAGTTGATCGAAGCCGACATCCTGTCCACCGCCGCGCCGGAATCGTTGGGCGGCGGCGGTTTTGGCGTGCTCGAGCAGGTGGCGGTGCTGGTGGCGCTGGGCCGTCAGCTCGCCGCAGTGCCGTACCTGGAGTCGGTGGTACTCGGCGCAGGCACGCTCGCTCGATTCGGCTCGGAAGAGCTGCAGCGGGAGTGGGCAACGCCGGCGATCAACGGCTCGAAGATTCTTGCTGTCGCGCTCGACGGCGAAATGGGCGAGGGTCCCGTGCAGGCACAGGCCGTCGGCGAAGCTTATCGGCTCACGGGGTCGCGGACGCAGGTCAGCTACGGGCCGGTGGCCGACGCGTTCCTGGTCCCGGCCGAAACCGATACGGGCACCAAGGTTTTCCTGATCGCCAAGGACGACTCGGGCGTAACGGTGACCAGCCTCGACACCACCGGACATGGCAGCGTCGCGCAGCTGGAGCTGCAGGGTGTCGAGGCCGCACGGGTCGTCGGTGGTGAGGACGTGCTCGCCTGGCTCACGGCCCATGGCAACTTGGGCCACAGCGCTTATCAGCTGGGCGTGCTCGAGCGGGCGCTGGAGCTCACGTCGACCTACGCCCGCGAGCGCCAGCAGTTCGACCGCCCGATCGGCAGCTTCCAGGCCGTCTCATCGCGGTTGGCCGACGGTTACATCGACGTGAAGGGACTCCGCCTGACGGTCACGCAGGCGGCGTGGCGCCTGTCGGAAGACCTGCCTGCAGACGTCGAGGTCGGCACGGCGGCGTTCTGGGCGGCCGACGCCGGACATCGCGTGGCGCACACGACCGTTCACGTGCACGGCGGAGTCGGGATCGACACCGACCACCCGGTCCACCGGTATTTCCTTGCGGCCAAGCAGACGGAATTCGCCGTCGGCAGCGCGACCGGCCAGCTGCTGCGCATCGGCCGTGAGTTGGCCGACACGCCAGCCTGATTCGTGAACGAGGACCTACCGACCGTCGCCGACCTGCTGGGGCAGCTGGTCGAGGTCGACGATCGAGGCGTGTACTTCGAGGACTCCTTCACCAGCTGGCGAGAGCACCTGAAACACGGCACCGCGATCGCTGCCGCGCTTCGAGCACGCCTGGATCCCGACCAGCCTCCCCACGTCGGCGTGTTGCTGCAGAACACCCCGTTCTTCTCCGCGGTGCTCGTCGCCGCGGCTCTGACGGGCATCGTGCCGGTGGGGCTGAACCCGGTTCGGCGCGGTGCGGCGCTGACGCGCGATGTCACCCACGCGGATTGCCAAGTGGTGCTAGCTGATTCGGCTTCGGCGGCAGGCCTCGAGGTCGACTATATCGACGTCGATTCACCGCAATGGGCGGCCGAGGTCGCCGTGTTCCGGGGCGCCCCCGTCGTCGCATACGACCCCGATCCGAGTGACCTGTTCATGCTCATCTACACGTCGGGCACCAGCGGCGAACCCAAGGCAGTGAAGTGCAGCCAGGGCAAGGTAGCGATCGCGGGCGCGATGATGACGCAACGCTTCTCACTGGGTCCCGATGACGTCTGCTATGTGTCGATGCCGTTGTTCCACTCGAATGCGGTGCTGGTGGGCTGGGCGGTGGCGCTCGCCTGCCAGGGCTCACTGGTGTTGCGGCGCAAATTCTCTGCGTCTGGGTTCATTCCCGACGTTCGTCGGTACGGCGCGACGTATGCGAACTATGTCGGCAAGCCGTTGTCCTACGTGCTGGCCACGCCCGAGCGTCCCGACGATGCGGACAACCCACTGCGGGCGGTCTACGGAAACGAGGGTGCACCTGCCGACGTCGAGCGGTTCGCTCGCCGGTTCGACACCGTCGTGATGGACGGATTCGGGTCAACCGAGGGCGGCATCGCGATCGGCCGCACACCGGACAGCCCGCCGGGCGCACTGGGCCCGCTGCCGCCCGGCACCGAGATCGTCGACGTGGAAAGCGGTGAGCCGTGCCCGCCCGGCGTGACCGGCGAGCTGGTAAACGTCTCGGACGCAGGCCGTTTCGAGGGCTATTACAACGATCCCGATGCCGAGGTCGAGCGGATGCGTGGCGGCGTGTACCACAGCGGCGACCTGGCCTACCGCGACGAGAACGGCTATGCCTACTTCGCGGGCAGGCTCGGCGACTGGATGCGTGTCGACGGCGAGAACCTCGGGTCGGCGCCGATAGAACGAGTGCTGCTGCGCCATCCCGACGTGGTCGAGGTCGCGGTGTATGGGATCCGCGCGCCCGACGTCGGCGATCAGGTGATGGCGGCCCTAGTGCTCTCGGAGGGCGCCGAGTTCGATGCCGACAAGTTCAAGGCGTTCCTGGCCGAGCAGCCGGATCTCGGGCCCAAGCAGTGGCCGTCGTTCGTGCGTGTCGGCGCCGAGTTGCCGCGGACCGAGACGTTCAAGGTGATCAAACGCCAGCTCTCCGCGGAGGGCACGCAGTGCACCGACCCGGTGTGGCCGATCGAGCGCTAACGCCTGTCATGGGGCACCGGTAACCTGATCCACCGTGGGCTACCGCGACTTTCCGCCGCCCGCCGCGCTGCGCGACCTGGTCGAATGCGCGTGGGTGGTGGACGGCCCGCCGGAGCCGGTGCGGGTGCTTCCGGACGGCTGTATGGATCTGATGCGCATGGACGGCCGCGTCATGGTGGCCGGGCCGGACACCACTGCGACGGTCAGCCCGCGCGACGCAGAACCGTTCGTGGGCTTGCGTTTTTATCCCGGCGTTCTTCCGCGTCTGCTCGGAGTACCGGCCTCGGAGTTGCGCGACGAACGCGTGCCACTGTCCGAATTGCGGAGCGACTTTCCCCACCGCCGTTCCTTGACCGAACTCGCGACCGCGCTGACATCGGAGAAACCGCGGGCCGAGACAGCGCCGTGGTCGCTTCCGCTGCTGGGCCATGTCACCGGCAGGCTGGCCGCGGGTTCGGCCGTCGCCGACGTGGCGCGCGAAATCGGCTGGTCGAACCGGACCATTCAGCGCCAGTGCGCGGCGATCTACGGGTACGGCCCGGCGACGCTGCGCCGCATCCTGCGGTTCCGGCGCGCGGTGCAGTTACTGGGCGATGGACTGCCATCCGTAGAAGTGGCCGCCCGCGTCGGCTATGCCGACCAGCCCCACCTGCACCGCGAGGTGCGAGGTCTCGCCGGTGTGCCGCTGGCGTCGCTGCGTCAGGATTCCAGCGCTGCGAACAGATCCACCCAATTGCCGTCCGGGTCGGCGACCGTCGCATAACGCATGCCCCACGGCGCGTCATACGGCGCCAACGGCCCGGCATGGCCTGCGGCCGTGACCTTCTCGAACAGAGCGTCGACCTCGGAAGGGGAGCCAACGCCGAGCGCCAGCGACAGCCGGCTGGCCGGCGATGACGGTGGCGCCCACCCCGGATGCATTCCGGCGATCGTTTCCTCCGTGTCCAGCGACAGGCTGTTTCCTCCTGGCAACTCAACAGCGACGTGCGGCATCTCCGGGTTCGGTACGGGCAGGCCCAGCAGGCGGTAGAAATCGATCGATCGCTGCAGGTCTTGAGCGAAGACCTGAAAGACGGCCGATGTCAGGCGAATATCCATACAGCCACGCTAGGGCGGGGGCGGGCTGCTGTCGTGAACAAATCGGACACACCCGCCAAGCAAATCAGTGTCGTGCGCCCGCAATGAATTGCGGTCATAAAACCGTCACAAGATCAAGTATATCTACTCACCGTGCATACGCGGCCTTTTACACTGCGCTTCGCTACGGCAGTAAAGGCTCGACAAGTTTGCTTATGGGTGAATAACAGACCGACAGGAGTTAATTCGTGAAACGCACAGCCATTACCGGGACGGCAGCGATAGCGGCGGCAGTCGCGATCGTGCTGTCCGGCTGCGGGTCGGACACCAAGACCGAACCCAGCAAGACGACCTCGGCGTCCAAGGC